>CAMNFX010000087.1 GCA_946537585.1 uncultured Lachnospiraceae bacterium | reverse complement strand
TGTCAGTGAACAGCAGGTCGATTATATTCTTTCCCTCAGCATGGAAGGGCACGGTCAGGAGAAGGAGATCGTGGAGATCGACAGAGATATTATCTGCCGCACGGTCACGGGCCGTCCTGTCAAGCCGAAGACCTTCGGTCAGAAAAACTATGTTGATCTGATCCGTTCCAAAATGATCACCTTCGGCGTCGGGCCGGCAGGTACCGGCAAGACGTATCTCGCCATGGCGCTTGCCATCAAGGCATTCAAGGACCAGGAGGTCCAGCGCATTATCCTCACCCGTCCTGCCATTGAAGCGGGAGAGAAGCTCGGCTTCCTTCCCGGCGACCTGCAGCAGAAGATCGATCCGTATCTGCGTCCGCTGTATGATGCTCTGTATACCATCATGGGAGCAGACTCCTTTACTGCCAACCAGGACAAGGGGCTGATCGAGGTCGCGCCGCTCGCCTATATGCGGGGACGCACCCTGGATAATGCGTTCATTATTCTGGATGAGGCTCAGAATACCACGCCCGCCCAGATGAAGATGTTCCTGACCCGCATTGGCTTCGGTTCAAAGGTCGTTGTCACAGGCGACCTGACGCAGAAGGATCTGGAGAAGGGACAGGCGTCCGGGCTCGAGGTCGCCATGCGTGTGCTCTCAAAGATCGATGACATCGGCTTTGCCGAGCTTACGGCAGCTGATGTAGTCCGTCATCCGCTGGTACAGAAAATCGTGAAGGCATATGATGAATATGAGGCCCGCCTGCAGCATCATGAACGGCGCCGCTGAAGACAGGACAGGCTATCAGGGCGGAGAGGCCCTTTTATATGACGATCAACTTTGTAAATGAATATGATGAAAGCGGAAAGCTTCCGGCGGCATTTCCATCTCAAACGGAATGTGAAGAGATCGCCGAAAACGTGATCATGGAAGCTCTTTCCGAGGAAGGCTGCCCCTACGAGGCCGAGGTCAATCTGACCCTTGTGGACGATTCCTCGATCCGCGAGATCAACAGGGAGATGCGTTCCCTTGATAAAAGCACGGATGTCTTAAGCTTTCCGATGGTCGATTTCGAGGCACCGGGGGATTTTGCCATGCTGGAAGAAATGGAAGCGGAGGACGGCTTTGACACGATGGCCGATGATGTGTTCAATCCGGACACCGGTGAGCTGATGCTTGGGGACATCGTGATCAGCGTCGACCACTGCCTGCAGCAGGCCTCCGATTACGGTCACGGAGTCGTACGGGAATTCGCATTCCTGATCGCGCACAGCATGCTGCATCTGATGGGCTATGATCATATGGTGCCGGAAGAGGCTGCCGTTATGGAACGCCGGCAGGAAGAGATCCTTGCGAAACTGAACTATACCCGCTGATCGTTCATTTTCATCATCAAAGATGCTTTGACTTCAATATCGGAGTAATGAAAACAAATACCAAGCACAATTTTATAGCGCAGGGCAGTATCCTGGCGATCACCGGCATCGTCTGCCGGCTGATCGGCATGCTGTACCGGATCCCGCTGATCGATGTCATAGGAACGACAGGCAACGGATATTATACCTCTGCCTACAGCATCTATAACATCCTGCTGATCATCAGTTCCTATTCCCTTCCCATTGCCATCTCCAAGGTCATATCCGTACGGCTTGCCAACGGGCGCTACGACGATGTCCGGACAGCGCTCAGGGTAGCCTTCGTCTATGCCACTCTGGCCGGAGGGCTCATGTGTGCCGTAATGTATTTCGGTGCGCGTCCCATCGCCGCTGCGATGAACAAACCGTTCACAGAGTATGCGCTGCGCACGCTTGCCCCCACGATCTGGATCATGGCCTACCTCGGCGTGCTCCGCGGCTATTTCCAGGGCACGGGTGATATGGT
Source organism: uncultured Lachnospiraceae bacterium (assembly GCA_946537585.1). Classification (GTDB taxonomy): domain Bacteria; phylum Bacillota; class Clostridia; order Lachnospirales; family Lachnospiraceae; genus Avilachnospira. Next base: position 4,214 of record CAMNFX010000087.1, on the reverse strand, counting down.
GCCTACGGCGATTTCCCAGATCCTTGAACAGATCGTAAATGCCGTGGTCTCGATCGTGATGGCCATTTTATTGTTCAACTACGGATTAAAGGCCAATCTCTTATACGGAGCGACGGAATACAGCTATGCCTACGGTGCTGCCGGCGGTACGATCGGTACCGGATCCGGAGCGCTTGTGGCGCTGCTGTTTTTCGTCCTTTTATATCTGCTCTACGGCCGCCTTCCGAAGGGAAACGGCGGAAGCTATGTACATGATGACTATGCCGAAAGATATGCAAAAGAGGATGACCGTGAGAGCTATTCCGACAGCATTTATGATGACGATGAAGAGGATGAAGAGATCCCTCAGCTTAAGCAAAGCCGCGTAAGCGACAGCGTCAGAGAACGGCAGAGCAGGGCTCGTTCGAGAAGGGGCACCGCAGCCCGTTCCTCGAGACTTAGGCAAAGCGGGGCTTCGGATGACGGACCGCGCGTTCTCGGTGCAAGAAGGGCATTTTCCGCCGAGTACCGGCGCGAGACCTTCGGCCAGCTTGCCGTGGTCCTGCTGGTCACCTTGCTTCCGATCCTTTTAAGCTCTACCACTTACAACATCAGCACTGTGCTCGACGATTTTCTGTTCAGCCGGCTGATGGGCCGTGTGGGCCTGGCAGGATCTGTTGTATTTCTGTGGGGCGTGTTCGGCGAATACCGGATCCTGTTCAATATTCCGGTTGCAATGGCGAACTCTTTAAGCTCCTCCGTGATTCCGTCCCTGACCAATGCAGTTGCCTCACATGACAAACGCCTTGTCGTGCAGAAGATCAAGCTCAGCCAGCAGTTTGTCATGATCATTTCCATGCCTGCTGCGGTCGGCCTGTTCGTGCTCGCGGAACCTGTCTGCGATCTGCTGTTTGCACGGCAGGATAATACTGTCCTGATCGAAGTACTGCGCCGGGGCGCATTCCCGATCGTACTGTTTTCACTGTCTACGATCACAAACGGAGTGCTTCAGGGCATGGGCTATCTTTCCGAGCCCTTAAGAAATGCCATGATCGCGCTGGTTATTCATGTCGGTGCTCTCATCGGCTTTATGCACATTTCGCCTGACATCAACGCCGTCATTTACGCAAATGCAGTCTTTGCCCTTGTCGTATGCATTCTCAACACCTTCTGCATGCATGCGCATGCAGATTACTCCCTGAATAAATGGAAGGCCTTCGGAGTTCCGTTGCTTTCCTCCTGCATCATGGGCGCTGTCGTATTTTTCGGCTATCATCTGCTGATGGGTTATCTTCCTGCCGGACTTACGGAGCGTAAGACCGGTCTCGGCCTGGTCATCGCGCTCTGCATCCTGCTGGCCCTGATCGTCTATTTCCCGATGCTTGTGGTATTCCGTGCATTCAACAAGGAAGAGCTTCTGGAAATGCCGATGGGCCTCAGGCTGTACAGGATCCTGCACAGGCTGGGAATGATGTAATGAATGAATAAGCAAAGACAGGTCATTGTCATTGGCGCCGGAGCATCCGGTCTCATGGCAGCAATTACAGCTGCGGAACATGGGGCCGGTGTTCTTGTGCTTGAACATATGGATTCCGCCGGCAAAAAGCTGCTTCTGACCGGAAAGGGCCGCTGCAATTACACCAATACCGATGTCTGTCCAAAACACTATCATTCACTGGAAAGTTACCTCGCGGGATCGGATGCGGGAAGCGCACCGCAGGAATTCATGGAACCGGTGCTCTCTGAGTTTGATCATGCCGCCTGCCTGGATTATTTCCGTACGCTTGGTATAGAGCCCGAGATCCGGCATTACCGCTTTGATCACACAGGCTATGTCTATCCGCGGGAAGGCGGGGCCTCCAAAGTGCTGGATGCGCTGATGCTGAGAGCCGAACTGCTCGGAGTCAGGTTTCTGTACGGGGTACGGATCAGCACTGCGGTCCGGACAGATGACGGGAGCTTTGCTTTGAGCTGGCACCGGTCCGTTCACGGTCACACAGCTGAAGAGCAGGAGAGCTGCGATGCGCTGATCATTGCTGCAGGTTCCAATGCCTATCCGGATACCGGTTCTGACAGCTCGGTCTATTCCTTACTTAAGGAGCTGGGTCTTTCCGCAGATCATACCGGTTTCCTGCCCGCGCTCTGTGCTCTGTATTCCAAAGATCCGCTGCTTTCAGAATGGAAGGGACAGCGGGCGGAAGGAACGGTCTCGCTCCTGATCGACGGCAGGGAAACGTCCCGGAAGGAACGAGGCGAGATCCAGTTCAACGAGCACAGCATTTCCGGGATCCCGGTCATGCAGCTTTCCGGGCTTGCCTCCTCCTGCTTAAAAAACGGACGGAGCATCAGCCTCAGCCTGCAGATCCCTGATGCGGATGATCCCGGCCGTCTTCTGATGGATCATGTTTTTCCGATCCACAGAACCGCAGGATTTGAACGGGCACAGTGCTGTACCGGAGGCATCCGGCTTCATACGGTGGAGCCATCCTGTATGGAATCCACGCACGTCCGCGATGTTTACTTCTGCGGAGAGATCCTCGATGTTGACGGGGACTGCGGAGGATACAACCTTCACTTTGCATGGGCCAGCGGAAGGCTCGCGGGCCGATGTGCCGCGGACCCGGTCCGTGACCGGTTTTGACAATTTCAGCAGACCTGCGTGCGACAGGACGCAAAAACACATATATGAGCTCACGGATGGCTCTGCCGCCGCACAGATATCCTTAAGCAGAATTCGTAAAATTAGTTATGATCAGGATCAGTCAGATAAAAATACCGATATTTGATATATGCCCGGGCGGGGCTTTAGACACGGATCCCGTTTCCGGCTGCTGGAAGCCTGCCGCAAGGGAACGTGAACAGCGGCTCCTTACCGCACGCTCAGCAGCTTTGCTCAAATGCCGTGAAAAGGATATCCGGAAGCTTCGGATCCTCCGACGTTCCGTGGACGCACGAGACCAGGAGGAGATCCTGTTTGTCTATACTGTAAATGTCCGGCTCCATGACAGTGTGACGGGTCCGGATTCCGGGACAGAGCTAAAGTACATTCTGTCCTTAAGGAACCGGAACATTACCCAGGAGACAAAACAGCCGTTTTTCGTGCCGAAAAACGATGTCGATCCTTCCGGCATTCTGCCGCCCGTAGTCATCGGATCCGGTCCCTGCGGCCTGTTTGCGGCCCTGACCCTTTGTGAAGCAGGGCTCAAGCCGGTCATCCTGGAACGCGGAGGCACGGTTGAGGAAAGGACGCGCTTTACAGAGCTGTTTTTCGAATCCGGAAAGCTCGACCCCGACTGCAATATTCAGTTCGGCGAGGGCGGTGCCGGGACTTACTCTGACGGAAAGCTCAATACCTCCATCAAGGACCGGGGCGGTTTTATCGAGTATGTTCTTCGCACCTTTGTCCGCTTCGGAGCAGAGGAGAGCATCCTCTGGGACCAGAAGCCGCATATCGGCACGGACGTCCTCAGCGAGATCATACAGAATATCCGCAAATACATTGAGTCAAACGGCGGACGCTACATCTTTCACGCCCGTTTTGACGGGCTGGAAACCTGTCCGGCTGACGGCAGAGAAAATCACAGGCTGAAAGCTGTGCGCTACACGGATACAAGAACAGGGCTTTCGCACCGCCTTTCCTGTGATCATGCGGTCCTTGCCATCGGCCACAGCGCGCGGGACACCTATCAGGTCCTGAAGGACGCCGGTCTTAGGATGGAGCCCAAGGCATTTGCGGTGGGCGTACGGATCCAGCATCCGCAGAAGCTGATCGATGCAGCGCTCTACGGAAGCGAACGCCTTTCAGACAAGGAGGCAGTACTCGGGCCTTCTCCCTATAAGCTCACACATCAGGCTGCAAACGGCCGCAGTGTCTACAGCTTCTGCATGTGCCCCGGCGGGCATGTGGTCAACAGTTCTTCTGAGAACGGAAGGCTCTGCGTCAACGGCATGAGTTATCACAGAAGGGACAGCGGTACGGCCAATTCCGCACTGATCGTAAGCATAACACCGGAGGATTTTGCAGCTGACGGACATGGCCCGGATGATCCGCTTGCCGGCATTCAGTTCCAGAGGCGCCTCGAGGAAGCGGCATACAATGCAGCCGATGGCGCGATCCCCTGTGAGACCTGGGATGAGTTTCAAAGAGGTGATAAAAGTCCTGCAGCCTATCCCCACAGCACAGAGGGCTTATGGGCTGATTTTACTCCGCAGTTTAAGGGCTATGCCGCAGCGGC
>CAMNFX010000086.1 GCA_946537585.1 uncultured Lachnospiraceae bacterium | reverse complement strand
CTGAATACTCCATGAAGTCACCAGCGTATACCGGAGCGGTATAACGAACCTCGGAGTAGCCAAGGAACAGGGACTCATCGCCGAAAAGACGGATAGCCAGCTCGGTTCCGACATCGCCCCAGGCAGTAACAATGTGTGCACCCTCTACCAGCTCACCAGCGTAGTGTGCATCACCAGCGGACATACGTGTTCTAAGAACAACCTTCTCACCAATCATTGGAATGTACCTCCTAAAAATTTATGTGTGTTTAATAACAACCGTGTTAATCCGTGCCTTTTGTTTTCGGCACAATCAGTATAGCATTGATTCCGCGAGCGGTCCAGTTGAATCAGCCATGTGTTTTCCTAAAAACAGAAAGAGTCCTGATGCTGACGGTCCGGAATCCATGATCTTTCAGCAGATCATTTCTGCGGATCGACTACGTAGAAGACCTTGCTCTTGTCGCCGGAAAGATAGTTGACGACGTTCTTTGCGGAATCTCTGCGGCACTCCTCGAGAGCTGTCTCTGAATAGAAAGCAGCGTGCGGGGAGAAGGTCACGTTCTTAAGGCCGAAGATCTCCTTTGTAAGGTCAGCGGGCTCGGTGTCTACAACATCCAGGCAGGCCCATCCGATCTGTCCGTTCTTCAATGCTTCGGTCAGATCCTCGTAGTTGACGGATGCGCCGCGGGCTGCATTGACAAATACCGGATGCTTCTTGCAGGCATTGAAGAAGCGTGCATCGACCTGGTCGTCCTTGGACTTGATGACCGGGATGTGGCTGATGACGATGTCAGCAACCTCAGCGACCTCTTCACGGGTCTCTAAGAGCTCGATGCCATTTGCCTCTGCGATCTCCTTCGGGAGATAGGGGTCAACACCGACTACACGGAAGTTGAAGCCCTTCATATAGTTGGCAGCCATGGTGGCGATACGGCCGCAGCCGATCAGGCCGAGTGTCATGCCCTCAATACGATAAAGCTTCGGCGCGAGGGTGAAATCCCAGACCTTGTCTTCCTTGACGGATCTGTCATAACCCGGAACAAAACGCAGTGCGCTTAAGATCATTGCAACAATGTGCTCTGCAACCTCATGGATGCAGTATCTCGGAACATTGGCAACTGCAATGCCGAGCTCCTTGGCAGCAACCAGGTCGACGTTGTCGGTACCCATGGAGCTGTCGGAGATGATCTTCAAATTCGGGCATGCTTCCATGACTCTGCGGGTATAATGGCAATACTCGGACATAGCTGCATCTGCGTCCTTTAAGACCTCGATCAGTGCGTCCTCATCTGTATGATCGACCTGTGCGCAGACGACCTCCCAGTCCTTGGGAAGGTTTGCAAGCTCGACATCATACGCGTTCCAGCTGCAGTCAGAAATAACTACTTTCATCTGAAATTAACTCCTATTGGGGCGGAGAAATATCTTCTTCCGCCCCATGCTGTTGAATTGGTTGATATATTTACAGTTCGTAACCCATGGAAAGAGCCTTGATGTTGACCGGGATGAGCTTCGGCTTTGCAGCGAAGGACTTCTCGACGAACTCCTGGATAAGCTCAAAGGGAACCTCGGGAAGGAGTTTTGCAATGTAACCCATAGCGACAACGTTTGCGGTCTTCGGGTTGCCTGCCTCAACAGCGACATCATTGAACGGAACCTTGCGGACATCAACGGTATCCGGAACGTTCTCCTCAACGGAGACCATGGAGCTGTTGATGATCAGCTTGCCGTTCGGGCTGACAAGACCCTGGTAGTCGCCCAGAGATCTGTCATCGAAGATCAGCATGATGTCAGCCTCGGAAATGATCGGGCTCTCAATGCCGTCGGAAATAACGATGTTGCACATGGTACGGCCGCCGCGCTTCTCCTGTCCGTAGAACGGAACGAAGGTCACGTTGTAGCCGGCCTTGATCGCTGCGTCGCAGAGGGTCTCACCCAGGGTGATGACGCCCTGTCCGCCGATACCAGAGAAAAGAAGTTCCTTTTTCATATTAGTTCTCCTCCTTTGAAGCGTCCTTCTTCACACCAAGAGGATAAACCTGGGTCAGAACCTCATCGATGTAATCCAGAGACTTGGTAGCTGCCATCTTCCAGCCGGTCGGGCAGGGAGAAAGAACCTCTACAAAGCTTAAGCCCTTGCCTTCCAGCTGCAGCTCGAATGCCTTCTTGAGTGCCTTCTTGCACTTGGCAACATTGGCAGGGCTGGTAACGGTAACACGCTCGCTGTAAACAACGCCCGGCATGGTAGCCATCAGCTCAGCCATCTGTACCGGATAACCGGAGTTCAGGGTCTCACGTCCGTAAGGAGCGGTGGAAGCCACCTGGCCCAGCATGGTGGTCGGAGCCATCTGGCCGCCGGTCATGCCGTAGATCGCGTTGTTGATGAAGATCACGCTGAACTTCTCGGAACGGATCGCCGCGTGCATGATCTCAGCCATACCCTCGGATACCATGTCGCCGTCGCCCTGGTAGCAGAGAACGAACTTGGAAGGATCTGCTCTCTTGATACCGGTAGCGGATGCCGGAGCACGTCCGTGCAGCGCCATGAAGTTGTCCATATCATAGTAACGGTCGGACAGACAGGAACAGCCGATCGGCCATACCAGAATACCGTTCTCCTGCAGTTTAAGCTCGTCGATCAGCTCTGCGATCAGCTTGCCGACGATACCGTGGCCACAACCGCCGCAATAGGTGGTAATAGCATCGGTGAAAACCTGCGGCTTCTCATAAATCGTCTTCATATTTCCCACCTCACACTAATTTCTTGATCTGCTCGAGAACGACCTTCGGGCTCGGGGTAGTTCCGCCAAGCTTACCGAAGAAGGTAACGTCTCTCTTGTTCTCTACTGCGAGCTTGACATCCTGGACCATCTGTCCTGCGGAAAGCTCAACTACCAGGAACTTCTTGCCGGTGATGCCCTCGAAAGCAACATCCGGGAACGGCCACAGGGAGATCGGACGGATCATGCCGACCTTGATGCCCTCCTCACGGGCCATCTTCATAGCAGACTCACAAACACGTGCCATGGAACCGTATGCGACGAGGATGATGTCCGCGTCATCCATGTTCTTTGCCTCGTAACGAACTTCGTTCTCGGCAATTCTCTTATACTTTGCCTGCAGTCTCAGGTTGAACTCTTCCCACTGAACAGCGCCGTCGCCGCAGGTAGCAACCTTGTGTGCCTCTCTGCCCTTCTTGCCGGTAAGGCTGTTGGTGATATCCTCGGGCTTCGGGAGCTCCTTGTAATCCGGGATCACAACGGACTCACGCATCTTTGCCAGAGTAGCATCGGTCAGAAGAACGACCGGGTTGCAGTACTTTTCTGCCAGCTCAAAGGACTCCTGCATCAGCTCGCACATCTCCTGTACGGAGTAGGGAGCCAGGACCAGGTTGTTGTAGTCGCCGTGGCCGCCGCCCTTGACTGCGGAGAAATAGTCGCCCTGTGCGGCAAGGATCTCGCCGTCGCCCGGGCCGGGTCTCTGTACCTCGACAACAACTGCCGGAAGGTCTGCTGCGGACATGAAGGACATAGCCTCCTGGCCAAGGTCAAAGCCCGGGCCTGCCGTAGCGGTCATTGCACGGTGACCGGTGGAAACCGCACCTGCAACCATGTTGAAAGCTGCGACCTCAGTCTCGGCCTGAACGAACATGATGTTCTCCTCAGGACGATCCTTCATGGCCTTTGCGTAGTACTCCGGAACCTCGGAGGACGGAGTGATCGGATAACCGAAGAATAACTTACAGCCAGCACGAATGGCAGACTCTGCCATTGCCTGGTTTCCCTGCATAAATACTTTCTCTCCCATGTTATCGCCTCCTTATTCTACGTCCTTGTATACGGAAATAGCCGTATCCGGGCACATACGTGCGCAGCTGCCGCAGGCTATGCAGTTCTCAGCGGCAAATACCGGCGGGAAATAGCCTCTTTTGTTGATCTTATCGCCCTTGGAAAGACATCCCTTCGGGCAGAACTTGATGCAATAACCGCACTCTTTGCAGCGGTCAAAGTTAATCTTGACAAGATTCATATCCTACCACCTTCTTAAATGTATGATAACAACAGGCTTAAGTCACGGAGCTGCTGATGCTCCGTGACCTTTGAAACCGTGTTATTATATTGATTAATCCTCGAAGCCGTTCTCGATGTCGGTCTGATGCATACCCTGGATGACATATGCGAGAGTCATCAGGTCGCCGGTCATGATGTCTTCCTTGCAGTAGTCAAGCATCTTGCCGGTAATGCCCTCGATCGGACGGACGATGCCCTGACGGTTGACCCAGATGGTTCTGTAGCCAAGCTCGTTGCCCGGGATGATATCGTACTTGAAGCCGAAGCCTGCATGCATCATCTCATCTACGGTAAGGCCGAGCTTCTTCTGGGAAAGAAGGAATCCGCCGTGGTTGGGCTTGTAGCAGCCTGCATCCTCTGCGCAGATGATGTCATCAACCTCGATGCCTGCGTTGCTTAAGGTATCGCGGATGATGTCTCTGTCGGTGTTGGTCAGCATGACGCACTTGGTGTACTTGCGAAGCTTCTTGATTGCCTCGACGGTATCCGGGAATGGTGCCCACTGGGACATGGAGTTGGAGAATTCGATCTGATCCTGCTCATCGAACGGGAATCCCATATCCTCAGCAGTCATCTTGAGGGTATCCTTCAGGACCTGACGATAAGGACGATAGGTCTTGATGTAGTCAAACTGCAGGATCTCCCATCTCTGCTGTGCCTGATAAGGAGTGATGTTGGTCACGTTGTACTTTTCGAAGAGCTTGGTGAAGAACTTCTGAATCTCGCCTTCCCAGTCGATCAGGGTGCCGTACACATCAAAGGTAATCGCCTTCGGTACCAGTCTTTTCTTGTCCATTGCTATGAACTCCTTTCATGAAAAAATGTTTAAATGCTGCTCACGGACCGTGCCGCAGCCGCCGGATCAGATGCCCTCCGGCTACGCGCCGCAGTCCAAAAACTTACTTTGTTCTTTAAGGTGTTTACATTATATATGATTGTATGTTAAAAGTAAATTAACAATAAAACGAATTAGGTTTAAGATGTACTTAATTCAGATACAATACAAATACAATACAGAAACGGAGTTTTTTCCGATCCAGTTTGGGAGGTATTTCCATGCTTAACCAGCGTTACCGCGCGTTTTCCATTTCCGCTGCCGAGGGCAGCTTTACCAGGGCTGCCGAGATCATGCACTACTCTCCTTCTGCCGTCAGCCAGCTGGTCTCCGCTCTTGAAAAGGAGCTTGGATTCACACTGCTTTTGCGGCACCGCCGCGGCGTTGTGCTGACTGCCGAAGGAAACACGGTGCTCCCCGTCATCCGTGAGCTTCTGCATCAGGAGGAGCGCCTCGAACAGATGACCGCCGATATCAACGGTCTTTCTGTCGGCGTCATCAATATCGGAGCTTACTCTTCCATTGCTTCCCACTGGCTTCCGGGTCTCATCAACCAGTTCACGGCGGAGTATCCCGGCATCAAGATCAACATGATGGAAGGGATCCGTCAGGAAAATGAGGAGTGGCTGAGCAACCACCTTGTGGATATGGCTTTTTTCAGTTATAAAAAGAGAATGAATTATGACTGGATCCCGCTTGCTGAGGATCCGATGATAGCCGTGCTGCCGGAATCTCACCCGCGGGCGCACGATGAGAGCTATCCTCTTTCCGAGGTCAAAAAAGAATCCTTCATCATGCCTGCTCTCGGGCGCGATGACGACGTTCTGGAGGTGTTTAAGAAAAACCGGATCGAGCCGAAGATCACATTTTCCACACTGGAAAACTTCGCGGCTCTGGCATTGATCGAGCAGGGAATGGGTATGAGCATCATGAACGACCTCATCACCCGCAATTATCAGTGCAATGTGGTGAAGCTCCCATTGGATCCTCCCCAGTATATCACGCTCGGGATCGCGGTCCCGTCGCTCGAAAACGCCTCCCCCGCGGTGCGGCGCTTCGTGGATTTCGCGGTGGAGAAGCTGCGCAGAGCATAATACAACAGGGCTGTCGTATAAGCGGAATGTGTGCGTACAAAATCCCCTTCTACGGACGTCGACGGCCCGCAGCGAGCGTTTTCGCTTCACTGACTTCTTTTTCCGAACTTCGGTTATTCAAAACAGTGCGAAAACGGGAGCGG
>CAMNFX010000085.1 GCA_946537585.1 uncultured Lachnospiraceae bacterium | reverse complement strand
ACTTCAACACTGGAACCTTACAATGTGTTAAAGTCTAGCATATTAAATCCTGAAAAACAAGCATGTTCTTTGAACATATCCATATAATTATGATATAATAGCTCAAATCAGCTGACCGCTCATCGTGAACTGCCTGACCGGGAGGCTGACAAGAGGTACGTGTTGAAATGAAAAAGAGAACGAAAATAGAGCTTGTTGTTTTTGCGATTGTGGCGGTGCTGTTTGTTCTGGGTCTGATCCGGGACATGCCGTCATCACCGGCACCCGTTCCGGAATCTACGGCTGCAGCTGTGATAGAGCTGCCGACTGTTCCGGATATAAGCGAAACAGAAACCACAGAATCACCTTTGACGTCTGCAATAGAAACGATTCAACATTCCGGAGAGGGTGAAAGCGGTTCAGAGGATCCGCTGCCATCAGAGTCTGCTGCGGTTTTGGCATCGGCCCCGGCATCAGAAAAGATCGCAGAGGATGGCGAGTATACGGACAAGGACAGTGTGGCGCTGTATATCCATACTTACGGTCACCTTCCTTCCAATTACATCACTAAGGATGAAGCAAGAGATGCCGGCTGGGACTCCCAGAAGGGAAACCTTTCGGAAGTGTGTCCCGGAAAGAGCATCGGCGGCGATCGTTTCGGAAACTATGAGGGATTGCTTCCGAAGAAAAAAGGACGCAGTTATACGGAATGCGATATAGACTATAACCCCAAAAAAGGGAGCCGCGGCCGCAAAAGGATCGTTTTCAGCAATGACGGGCTCGTGTATTATACGGAAGATCACTACGAGAGCTTTGAACTCCTCTACGGCGAACCTTGATGCTTCTGCAGCCTTTATGCAATCTGGCGCTTCAAAAAGCACCAGCGGATTTAATGTGAGATCGAAATGAAAAAAGTAATACTGGACCTGAGCGTTCCTGAAAACAAAAAGGAACTGCATGAATACATCGCCGGGGAGCTTTCGTTCCCGGACTATTACGGAAAGAATCTGGATGCATTATACGATATGCTGACAGAGATTACGGAGCCGACGGCCATCGGGCTGTTTCCGCCGACTCCTGATTTTGATAAAGTGGATATGGATCTGATGGTCTATATCGATCAGCTGTGTGATGTATTTCGTGACGCTGAAAAGAGCAACCCCGAGCTGGCTGTGATCTTCGGGGATATCGTTGAGAATCTGGACCCTGATGAGATCGATCCGGGCACGGACGAATTCGATGAATTCCTCGGGCCGGATCCGGATGGGTCCGGCAGATCAAAAGAGTGGTGAAGGCACGTTCCTTCTTTTCTATGAACAGTAAGTGGTACGTTTATTCTAAAAAAGCGGATTTCCGTGAAATATCCAGGCGCTTCGGGATCGACCAGGTTACGGCAAGGGTATTGCGGAACCGGGATATCATTACAGAGGAACAGATCCGGTATTTCCTGCACGGCGGCGTGCAGGAGCTGTATGATGAGCTGCTCCTGCCCGATCTTGAGAAGGCTGCGCGCATCCTCCTGCAGGCAGTACAGGAGCATAAGCATATCCGCGTTGTAGGAGATTATGATATTGACGGCGTCTGTGCGACATGCATCCTCCTGAGGAGTCTCCATGCCCTGGGCGCGCATGCGGATCACAGGATTCCGGACCGGATCAATGACGGATACGGGATCAATCCGGGGATCGTTCATGAAGCGGTAGAAGCCGGCGTGGACCTCCTTCTTACCTGTGATAACGGCATCGCTGCGGTCGATGAGCTGCGCGAGGCGAAGGAACATGGCCTCACGGTGATCGTGACGGATCATCATAATGTCCGAAAGGATGAAAACGGTGCCGATATCCTTCCTCCGGCCGATGCGGTCGTGGATGCCAAAATCGCCGGGAGCCGCTATCCGTCAGAGGATATCTGCGGAGCCGTGACCGCATGGAAGCTGATCCGCGAGCTGTACAGGCTGGCAGGGCTTCCTGCAGACAGGTGGCTCAAATATATTGATTTTGCTGCCATAGCCACCATCGGCGACATCATGACCCTGAAAGGGGAAAACCGGATCATTGTCCGGGAGGGCTTGCGGATCCTGAACGGCGGAAAGGTGCTTTATACGCCGGCTGACAGTGGACCGGCACAGGGCAGCGGCGGGGAGTACGGCACGCCGAACACCGGACTGCGCACTCTGATCGAAAAGCTTCATCTCGACGATAAACAGATCACGAGCTACCACATCGGATTTATTATCGGTCCCTGCATCAATGCCGGCGGAAGGCTTGAGAGCGCCGAGAGTGCCCTGCAGCTGTTTATGACAGAAGACAAAGAAGAGGCAGCGAGGCTTTCCGAACATCTGATCTTTCTTAACGAAGAGCGGAAGAGCATGACAGAGGCAGGCGTTGCAAAAGGAATCAGGATCGTAGAGGAGAGACATCTTAAAGATAAGGTGCTCGTTGTCTATATCGAGGGGCTGCATGAATCTCTTGCGGGGATCGTGGCCGGCAGACTGAAGGAACGCTACAACCGGCCCGTGATCGTGATCACCGGGGCGGCGGAAGGTCTGAAGGGCAGCGGACGCTCCATCGAAGCCTATAACATGTTCGAGGGCTTATGCAAAGCGGAGGACCTTCTGAACCGGTTCGGAGGCCATCCCATGGCTGCCGGATTAAGCCTTTCCGAGGAGCAGCTGGAGCCGCTTCGCAAGCGCCTGAATGAAAATGCCGATCTTTCGGAAGAGGATTTCATCCGGAAAATCTGGATCGATGCGCCGATGCCTATCGGCTATGTGACCGCACAGCTGATCGAGGAGCTGGATTCTCTGGCTCCCTTCGGCCCCGGCTTTGAACGTCCGCTCTTTGCGGAGAAGGGACTGAAGGCCTCTGACTTGAGGGTTCTCGGAAAAAACCGCAATGTCCTCAGGATGAGACTTTCTGAAGCAAACGGGATCGCACTTGACGCGATCTGCTTCGGCGAGGCGGATGCCATGCGGGAGGAGCTTAAAGAGGCGTCCTCTGTCGATATACTGTACAGTCCGAAGATCAATGAATTCGGAGGACGAAGGTCTATCCAGATCGAAGTGAAGGAATACATGGTCCATTAAGCGGAACAGTTATCATTAAGCTTTTGTCAGCAGCAATCGTCAGTCGATTGATTAAGTTATAAGGAGAAGTATTTATGGCTGAAGAGTATATTATCGCCTACGCGGACAAATCTGTCCTGAAGATCTCAGGGCTGAGCGTCAAGGGCATGAGCACGACACAGGTGGAAAAAGTTCTGCAGGATAAGCTGCAGACGATCGTACGCGTGATCGGTGTGACCGGAGAATCCATTGAGATGGACGTTTATAATGCGGATCCGGAAAAGATCCGCAGAAACGCGGATGGAGTCATCGACGCGCTTGCGCTTGCGGAAGGCATTACTGTCAGCGATCTGACCAAGGTCAGCTGTTCTGACAAGATCGTTCCGGTCGAATGGAAGGATATACCGGATAAGCCGGTTTCCGATTGTCTGAGAGAAAGGTGGATCAAGCGGGGATGAGAGCATTTATACTGCCGACGGGAAACGAGATCCTGGAAGGAATCGTGCTCGATCTGGACGCACCGGAGCTGATGCGGCAGATCGTTGCCGCATGGCCGGATGCAGAGGTGACGAGGGTCTGCCCCATCGTGGACGAGGAGGATTCGATCTTCCGGAAGATCTGTGACGCGGCAGAAACCGATCCGGACCTGATCGTACTGATCGGAGGCTCCGGCGGCGGACACCGTTTCAGCAGCACTCTGGGGAAGGATTATACGCATACGGCTCTCGTTCGCTATCTGGATGAATATTCCGCCAGGGAGATCTACGGGAAAAACGGTCATATGTGGAGCAAGCTTGTCTGCGGACGTAAGGGAAATACGCTTGTGATCAATGTGCCGGGACCGTTTGAGGAAGCGAAGGCGGCGATGCAGGCGTGCTTAAAGGGCATGCTCAGCGGCGCCGGAGTAGAGGATATCAGCAAAGCGATGGCACAGGCGGTCTTTGAAAAGTATCCGACCGGTGCCGCAAGCCTTGCATAAATGGAAGGCTCAGTGAGAAAAATCGGGATCCTGGGAGGGACCTTTAACCCGCCTCATTACGGGCATATCTGCATGGCGCTTGCCGCTCTTTCCGAGGGCGGTCTGGATGAGGTGCTCTGGGTCCCCAACGGAGATCCGCCGCATAAAATGCCGGAGGTCTCTGCAGCAGACCGCCTTTGGATGACCAGGCTCGCTGTGTCGGAGGCTCTGCACCGGTACGGCACAGACAATACGGCAGCGCCGGAGGAGTGTTCTTCTGGTGTGACGGAGGAAAAACAGCCGGCTTCGCCTATGTCTGTATGCGAGCTGGAGATCCGCCGTCACGGACCGAGCTATATGGCGGATACACTCAGAGAAATTTCTGATCAGTATCCGGGCGCAAAGCTGTATCTGATCTGCGGGGGCGACATGCTTCCCGGCCTTGCGTCCTGGTACCGTTCTGACGAGATATTTCAGCTGGCCGATATACTTGCATTTTACAGACAGGCCTTTGAACAGGACCCCTTTGCGCCGGATATGGCACAGACCGTACGCTTTCTTAAGCAGTGCGGCGCGAGAATAACACTTCTGAAAACGGCAGTCCCGGATATTTCATCCACGAAAGTTCGCCGCCTGGCTGCACGGGCCGCTTTGGGCCTTTCTGAAAGTGAGCTGCAGGAGCTGAGCGGACTGGTTCCCGAAACAGTAAAGGATTATATCCTCGGGCACGGGATCTATCAAAACAGTATGGATTGACCCGGGAGGACCTCTGTCCTGTCCGGGCAGGCAACGGATTTCATTTGCATCAACTTGAAGTACTGAGGAACAAAAGTATGAATATTCAGCCTGCAGAACGCATGAATCACATCAAGCCATCGGTCATCCGTCAGTTTGCCGAGGCCGCCCTGAAGCAGGGGCTGATCAGCTTCGCCAACGGAAATCCCTCACCGGTGACCTTTCCCGTGGAGTATATGAAGCGCTTTTATCAGGAGGCGCTGGAAACGGGAGATAACAAGCTTTTTACTTACGGCGCGGTCCTCGGCTATCCTCCGCTCGTGGAAGCGCTGAAGAAAAGGCTGGCAGCAAAATACGGCTTTGATTTCGAACAGAATGACCTCTTTATCGTCAGCGGAGGAACACAGGCGGTTGACCTCGTCTCCAAGATCTGGCTGGAAAAGGGCGACGGCGTGATCGTTGAGGAGCCGTCGTACTCAAGCTGCTATAACATTTTCCATGCCTACGAGGCAGAACTGCTCGGCGTCGGAATTAATGAAAGCGGCATCGACACTGAAGCGGTGGAGGAGATGCTTAAGACCCATCCGGAGGTGAAGCTCATCTATACGATCTCCTCTTTCCAGAATCCGACGGGATATACCGCGGTGGCGGATACGAGGAAAAAGCTCTATGAGCTTGCCTGCCGCTATGACAAGATCATCCTGGAGGATGATCCTTATACAGAGCTCCGCTTTGCCGGCGAATCCGTCGATCCTGTCAAGTCACTGGATACCGAAGGACGCGTATTCTATACCAGCTCACTTTCCAAGGTGATCTGTCCGTCGTTCCGTCTCGGATATCTGGTGGCGGACAAGCGTTTCCGCCAGTATCTCAATGTCTGCAAGCAGGTGACGGACATCCACTCCAACACACTTGCGCAGTATGTTGCCTGGGGGATCATGACCAAAACCGACTATGAAGAGCACTTAAACAGGGCTAGGGAAGAGTACAGAAAAAGAGTTGCACTGGTCACGGAAACACTGAAGAAGAACATGCATCCTTCCTGCCGCATCTCCGCTCCGGAGGGAGGGCTGTTCATGATGCTGTTCATGCCGGACTGCGTAGACGCGGTGGAATTTACCTGGAAAGGCATTGAGAGGGGCGTTGTATGTGTTCCGGGAAGCGGCTTTCTGATCGACGGGAATGCTCCGAGCCATTCGATCCGCATGTGCTATTCGACGGCACCGATCGAGGATGTTGCCCGGGGAGCGGAGATCATAGGAAAGCTCACCTGGGATATGATCGAAGGAAAAGATTGAACAAAAAAAGCTGCCGTGTATCACGACAGCTTTTTCTGCGCCAGAGAGGGCTCGAACCCCCAACCTTTCGGTCCGTAGCCGAACGCTCTATCCAATTGAGCTACTAGCGCATCGTCTTTCAGACGCAAATGATATTATAGCAGAT
>CAMNFX010000084.1 GCA_946537585.1 uncultured Lachnospiraceae bacterium | reverse complement strand
TCAGCGTCTCGAGCACATACTCGGTAAATGCCTCACAGGTCGCACCGTCGCTGTGGCCGGTGATGACGACCTTCTTCTCCGTTTCATTGCAGATGTCCATGGCCTTTTCAAGCTTATCAGCCTGCTCCATCAGTCCCACATGGCGCAGCATGAATTCTGCTGCCTTGATGATGCTGGTCGGGTTGGCATACGCGCCCTCACCACGCTCGATCTTTCTCGGAGCGGATCCGTGGATCGCCTCGAACATCGCGTACTGGTCACCGACATTGGAGCTTCCGGCTGTCCCGACGCCGCCCTGCAGCTGGGCTGCCTCATCGGTAATGATATCTCCGTAGAGGTTCGGGAGTACAAACACCTCATAGTCCTTCTGACGATAGGGGTCGATCAGGCTCGCCGTAACGATATCCGCGATATAGTCTGCTGCTGTGATCTCCGGATATTCTGCCGCAACCTCATGGCAGATCCTGGAGAAGTTGCCGTCTGTCTTCTTGATGACGTTGTTCTTGGTTACGATGGCAAGCTTTGTCTTGCCATTGGCTCTTGCATATTCGCAGGCTGCCCGGCAGATCCGGCGCGTACCGGCATCCGTGGTGACCTTGAAATCCATGGACAGCTTGTCCGGGATCTCAATACCGTCGCCGCCAAGGGCATATTCGCCCTCTGTGTTCTCGCGGAAGAAGCACCAGTCGATCCCCAGCTCAGGCACCTTCACGGGACGGACATTTGCATAAAGATCCAGCTCTCTGCGGATCTTCACATTGGCGCTTCCGAGTGTATTAGCTCCCTGAGGTGTCGTGGTCGGACCCTTTAAGAGCACGTCGCAGGTCCTGATCTCGGCCATGACATCGTCCGGCACCGCCTGGTTGTGCGCCAGACGGTTTTCCAGGGTCAGTCCCTCGATATTTTTGATGACGACCTTTCCGGAAGCGATCTCCTCCCGCAGAAGATCCCGAAGGATCGTCTCAGCGGATTCCACGATGATGGGTCCGATACCGTCGCCGCCGCAGACGCCGATGGTGATCGTGTCAAGATTCGCAAAGTCCTTTGCAGGTGCCGCCTGCTCCATCCTGTTCTGACGATCCAGCTGTCCTTCGAGCAGCTTTCTGAAATGCATGACGGCATGATCGATCATTTCATTATAGTAAGAATCCATGATTTACACCTCCGGGATCGCCTTGATCGAGTCTCTGGCGTTGATGATGTGCTGCACAGTGCGGGAACGTGCCAGCTCTGCCTCATGTGACTTCAGGGCTTCGTAGATTGCCACATGCTCCTGGTAGGAATGCTGTGCACGGCTTTTCTTGCTGACCGAAGCCTTGCGGAACTTGGTCATCTTGCGATGCATGGGAAGCAGCGTATCGCAGTAGGCCATGCTGCCGCAGCTTTTGTAGATCAGGGCATGGAAGCGGGAATCCAGATCCTTGATATCGTCCGCAAATTCACCCGGCTCCCCCTTCTTTTCAATGTAGAAGCGCTGAAGCTCCAGGATCTCTTCCATCTCCTTGAGCTGCTCATCGCTGATATGTGTCGCAGCTCTCGCCGCCGCGATGCCCTCGAGCTGCACACGGATCTCATACATGTCCAGCATATCCTCGCGGCTGATGCCGATGACTTCTATGCCGCGCCCGTTGTCCCGGAGAATGTGCTCCTGCTCAAGCCTGCGGATCGCCTCGCGCACCGGGGTGCGGCTCACGCCAAGCTCCGCCGAAAGCTTCATCTCACTTAAGATCTCCCCGCGCTGATACTTGCCGGTGAGAATATCGCGTTCCAGCTGTTCAAAGATCTGGTCTGCGATCGATATGGTTCTGTGGTCTCTCATAACTGCCATTTTTCTGTCCTGCCTGTTCTTTCAAAACATTTCGTATGATTTTCGAATTCCGCACTGAATCAGAACGATTTTTTATAAAGTCCGTTGGAGAACTCTTCGATCTTTCCTTCGATCTCTTCCGTAGACAGGGTCGCGGTACGTCCGCCCTCATATTCCTTATCGACCCATTCCTTCAGCTTTATGACCACGGGATTCTTCTTATCGACCTGGTCATCTCCCTTCAGACGGTAGTTCTGGTTCATCCAGTAGGCAATGCCTGCAAGGCCGGAGTTCTTGTTGATCATGACCATCGCAGGGCGGTTGAGGATCTTCTCCGTATCGAAGATGTTATAGATCTCCTCGTCCTTCAGAAGGCCGTCCGCATGAATACCTGCACGGGTCACATTGAAGTTTCTTCCGACGAACGGCGTCATCGGCGGGATCTTATAACCGATCTCATTCTTATAATACTCTCCGATCTCCGTGATGACGGTCGGATCCATGCCGTCTAAGGAACCGCGGAGAGAAGCGTACTCAAATACCATCGCTTCGAGCGGCACATTGCCGGTCCGCTCGCCGATGCCGAGCAGCGTACAGTTGACCGCGCAGGCGCCGTACAGCCATGCGGTGGAAGCGTTTGCCACAGCCTTGTAGAAATCGTTGTGGCCGTGCCATTCGAGCATCTCGCTCTCTACATCGGAGTAATGCTGCAGGCCGTAGATGATGCCCGGCACGGAACGCGGAAGTGCCACTTCTGTATACGGAACGCCGTAACCCATGGTATCGCAGGCGCGGATGCGGACCGGGATGCCGGCATCGCGGGACATGTTCATCAGCTCATTGACGAAAGGAACGACGAAGCCGTAGAAATCGGCACGCGTCACATCCTCCAGGTGGCAGCGCGGCATGACGCCTTCCTCAAACGCGTCGGCAACCGTTGCGAGGTATTTTTCCATGGCCTGCTTTCTTGTCATCTTCAGCTTTTTAAAGATGTGATAATCAGAGCAGGAAACCAGGATGCCGGTCTCACGGATGCCAAGATCCTTGACGAGCTTGAAGTCCTCGCGGCTGGCCCGGATCCAGGTCGTGATCTCGGGGAAGCGAAGACCAAGCTCCTGACAGCGGGCAATAGCTTCCCTGTCTCTTTCGGAATAGACAAAGAACTCCGTCTGCCGGATGATGCCGTAGGGGCCTCCAAGCCTGGACATCAGCTTATACAGCTCGACGATCTGCTCGGGCGTATAGGGATTGATCGACTGCTGTCCGTCGCGGAAGGTCGTATCCGTGATCCAGATCTCTTCCGGCATGTTCATCGGCACTCTGCGGTGGTTGAACGCTACCTTCGGTACCTCCTCATAGCTGTAGACATCCCGGAACAGTTCCGGCTCCGGAATATCCTGAAGGGAGTATTTGTACTGGTTTTCTTCCAGCAGATTGGTCTTTTTTGACATCTCGAGCATAGATAAGCCTCCTTGTTCTGCTGCAGGGCTTTAAAAATCTGTATGCCCTGGCTGTATTGTCACAGCGCTGCAATAATTGCATTTACGAATATCGCAACTCCGTGTTTTGATGTATACATGTGCGCAATTATACCACTTTTATCGGATTTGTAAAGACTGCATATCAAAAAAAGTTGTATCAAAGAGTAAGACCGCCTGCATACAGCAAACGCTGTACACAGACGGTCCTGTTCTTTCCTTATTATGTTCAGGTTCAGCAGTCGCTCATGGTCTTGCCGGGCCCTGTAAGCTTTTCGAAATCCCGGATAAAATCCTCCACCGCGGAGGTGATCGCTGCATTCTTTACAAAGCTCTCGATCACATCCGGCCCGACAGTTGCGGCCTTCACGCCGTATTTCGCCAGCTCGAGCACCTGCTGGGAGTTTTTGAAGCTTGCACACAGGAGTCCGGCATCCATCCCGTTGTTCCGGTAAATGTCGTGAACCTCCTTTGCAACGCCTATACCGTTAAAGCCCATGTTGTCGATACGGTTGACATAGACCGCAGCATATTTCGCGCCGCTCTTTGCCGCAAGATATGCCTGCATGGGCGTATAGATCGCCGTCGCTGTGATATTCAGACCTTCCGCGGAGAGCTCCCTCATGGCGGCAAATCCTTCCGGAACAGACGGGATCTTGACCCAGGTCTCCATTCCGAGGACTTCAGCGATCCGGTGCGCATCCCGGATCATGCCGTCTTTATCCCGGGCGATCACCTGGGCATGCAGTTCCCCTTCCGGTCCGATAAAATCCCGGATCTCCCGGAGTACGTCAAAGGGCTTCCGGCCTGTCGCGGCCAGGATCGACGGATTGGTCGTTACGCCGTCCATGGGATAATACTGATATGCTTTGCGGATCCTGCCGATGTCCGCGTGATCGATAAGAAGCTTCATAAACTATTCTCTCCCTGTTACCTCAGATGATTTCTTAAAAAACAACAAGAGATTTCTCCCCCGGGGTTCCGAATGCACCGCAGTTACATTTTAGATAGCGAAGACTGAACTGTAAACTACTTTTTTCTACCGGCCGGGTTCTCCGGCAGGCCTTCGGTCTCCCATTGCCGGCACTAAAAGAAAAGGATTGCATCCGGCATGCTTTCTCGATTAAGATATATGAGCAGTAAGCCTGCTGCTCAAAAATCAGGGAGGTACGGAAAAATGAAATATGATTTTAACACAAAGCTTGAACGTCACGGTATCGATTCCATCGCGGTGGATGCGATCGGAGCAGAGGTCTCCTTTGCAAAAGCCCCCGAAGCTCCGAAGGAAGGCTTTGACGCCATCCCCATGTGGGTCGCGGATATGAACTTCCCGACTGTTCCGGCGATCACCGAGGCAGTCATCCGCAGAGCACAGCATCCGGCGTTCGGCTATTTTGCGCCCACAAAGGAGTACTTTGATTCCATTATCCGCTGGCACAAACTGCGTAATGGTGTCGATGGCCTGACCCCTGAGGCGATCGGCTATGAAAACGGCGTGCTCGGCTGCGTTGCCTCCGCAATGCAGGCCTTTACTGCACCGGGTGAAAAATTCCTGATGCACAGCCCTACCTACATCGGCTTCACCCATGTCCTCGAAGATAACGGCCGCGTTGCCGAGCTCAGCCCGCTCGTAAAGGATGCGGACGGCATCTGGCGCATGGATTATGAAGATATGGACCGGAGGCTCAAGGCCAACAACATCCATTTTGCCATCTTCTGCAGCCCGCACAACCCCTGCGGCAGAGTCTGGGAGCGCTGGGAGATCGAAAAGGCCATGGAGGTCTACAAGGCCAACGACGTTGTCGTGGTCTCGGATGAGATCTGGTCTGACATCATCCTTGAAGGGCATAAGCATATCCCGACCCAGAGCGTCAGCGAAGACGCAAGGAACCGGACCATCGCCGTTTATGCTCCCAGCAAGACCTTCAACCTCGCAGGCCTGATTGGAAGCTACCATATCATTTACAACAAATACCTCCGGGACCGCGTCGTAAGACAGAGCATCTGCTGCCATTACAATGACATGAACGTTCTTTCCATGCACGCCCTGATCGGCGCCTATACGGATGAGGGCCATCAGTGGGCGGATGAATTGTGTGAAGTGCTCTCAAAGAACGTTTATTATGCCTATGATTTCGTAAAGGAAAACTTCCCCGGCGTAGAGACCGCGAAACCCGAGGGCACCTATATGATGTTCCTGCACTGTGAAGAATACTGTAAAAAGAACGGAAAAACGATCGATGAAGTGATCAAGTCCGGCTGGGATGTCGGCGTTGCCTGGCAGCAGGGCGCACCCTTCCACGATCCCTGGGCGATCCGCATGAACTTCGCGGTGCCGTACGAGTATGTCGTAAAGGCCATGGACCGCCTGAAGAAGTACGTCTTCATCTGAAAGGCCACCGGAACCGCTGAAACTTAATGAACCGACTCAAAAAGGAGCTGTTACCTGCAGAAAACACTGCGGGCTCAGCTCCTTTGCTTATGCCTTATTTTTAAAACGGACCCGGCCTTATGCGCGGCTCGTCTGCCAGAGATTATGCAGGTTGCAGTACGCAAACGCAGCCTCACAGCTCTCGCCTTCAGCCAGGGCGAAGCTTGCCTTCGGCTCATCACCCGGCTTCAGATCCTTGATCTGTACGCCCTTGGAGGTCTGCAGAGCAATAAAGGGAATATAATGCTCGGGAAGCATCGGATGAGCGACCTCGCCGACCTTGACATTGACAGTGCTGCCTTCAGCCTCTACGACCGGAATATGCTTTTCCTTCGCGGCTTCGGTAGTGCCGGGAACCAGCTCCTGCATCTGCTCGCCGCAGCAGCTGATGGACTCACATCCTCTGCCGATAAAGGTTGCAATGGCGCCGCACTTCACACACTTATAATACTTCAGTTTCATAGCTGCCTCCTTTATAAACTGATCTTAGTCGTCTTTTGTTCCGTGATGGGATCTGCAAGACACATTCATGATAGCATAAATC
>CAMNFX010000083.1 GCA_946537585.1 uncultured Lachnospiraceae bacterium | reverse complement strand
CTTTGCGGATTCCTCGGTCAGGGAAGCCTTTGCATAGATCACTTCCGCATAATGCTTGTAATCAAAGGGACCATAAGCGGAAAGGGAACCGCTTGTAAGGAGTACGCCGACAGGTTCCGGCAGGCTTTCTGCGGCTTCTGATTTTTTATCAGCGTTCTTTGCTTCATCTACAGGCGCCTCAGCCTGCGTTTCATTTTCAGCGGTCTCTTCACCGGCAGCTGAGGCTTCGGATGCAGCCGCTTCTTGTGCAGCAGACGATGCTTCAGAAGCTGCCTTCTCAGAAGCCGATTCCTCAGCGGCAGATTCTTCAGCAGCCGGTTCTTGAGCGGCAGTCGTCTCTGCCTCGGAAACCTTCCGTTCAGATCCGCCCGAGGATCCACTGCTTGTGCTTGCGCCTCCGCAGCCAAACAGCGCCGCCATCATTGCCAGCGCCAGAAATGTTGCCATGTATTTTCTGAACATCTTCATATTCTGTTCCTCCTTCGATCAGGAAATATCATCTTACAAAACACGGTGAAAAGCAACATCCATTCGGGTGGCGGTCTGAGGTATCAGCCGGGTCTTTTATAAATGCAGCGTTCCATTTTTTTAAAGGATGCTTCGGGGCATTGACGGAAAAATAGAACTGTATTATGATTGTTTTTATAGTACGTTAATGCTCTAAAGCGAGACTGCGGCCGAAAGCCGGCCGCAAAAGGAAAGGAAAGGACGAAGACAGCTATGCTTCGCTATATCCTGAAACGACTGATCGAGATCATCCCCGTGATGCTCGGGATCGCGTTCATCATTTACGCGATCATGAGCTTTACCCCCGGTGATCCGGCCCGACTGATCCTGGGTGCCAACGCGACCAATGAAGCCGTGGAAAACCTGAGGGAGGAAATGGGATTGAATGATCCCTTCCTGGTACAGTTCTTCCATTATATATGGCGCATTGTGTCCAAGGGTGATTTCGGAAACTCCTACAAGTCCGGACAGCCGGTCTTCCAGGAGATCTTCAAACGCTTCCCGGTAAGCCTGAATCTTGCCATCTGCGGCATGATCGGAAGCTGTATCTTCGGCATTCCCTTAGGGATCTTAAGTGCCGTCAAGCAGAATACCACCACAGACAACATCATTTCGGTCATTGCCATGGCCGTTGTTGCCATGCCCTCCTTCTGGGTGGCCATGGTCCTGGTGCTGGTCCTTTCCCTTCGACTGAGGCTTCTGCCTTCCTCCGGCGCGACCAGCTTAAAGCACTATATCATGCCCATGATCACCATTGCGCTTGCAAATGGCTGCTCGGTCTTACGTATCACCCGTTCCTCCATGCTGGACGTGATCCGTATGGATTATCTCAAGACCGCAAAAGCGAAGGGTGTTCCGAACCGGGTCGTGGTATGGAAGCATGCCTTCGGAAATGCGCTTCTTCCTGTCATCACCACGGTCGGTACCATCTTCGGATCGCTCCTTGGCGGTGCAATCATCTGTGAGACCGTCTTCACCATGCCCGGCATCGGCGCGCTGATCGTATCCAGTATCAAGAGCAAGGATATCCCCATGGTGCTGGCGTCCCTGATATTCCTGTCCGCCGTATACAGCCTTGTCATGCTGGCGGTGGACCTGCTCTATGCCTTCGTGGATCCTCGGATCAAGGCAAAGTACAGCGGCAAGTAAGGAAGGAGATCAGCGGACATCATGGAAGGTAACGGAGTAAGACGCGGACGCCTGAAGGAATTCTGGCGACGCCTGAAAAAGAATAAAAGTGCGGTGATCGGCATGGTGCTTTTGGGCATCATCATTGTCTGCGCTCTGCTGGCACCGATCCTGATCCCCGAGGAGCAGGTCTATGCCCAGGATGCGATGACGAGGCTTCTGCCGCCGTCCGCCAAAAACTGGTTCGGAACGGACGTCTATGGGCGCGACGTGTTTGCCCGCGTCATGTACGGCGCACGCATTTCCCTCTTTATCGGATTTGCGGCAGCCTTTCTGTCACTGATCACCGGCGGCACCCTCGGTGCCATTACCGCGTATTACGGCGGAAGGATCGATGATATCATAATGCGTATCATGGACATGATCATGTCCATTCCCTCCACACTGCTCGCACTCTGTATCGTGGCAGCCCTCGGAGGAAGCGCGGTCAATCTGTTTATCGCCATGGCGCTTTCGAGCATGCCGCAGTTCTGCCGTCTGGCACGCTCCGCCATGCTCTCGGTCGTGGACCAGGAGTTTGTGGAAGCGGCGAGAGCCTACGGCTCGGGAAACATCCGCATCATTTTCCAGGAGGTCCTTCCCAATGCCTTAGGCCCGATCATCGTGCAGACCACCCAGAGCATTGCCGGCAAGATCCTGACCGCCGCATCTTTGAGCTTTATCGGCATGGGCGTCCAGGCACCTCAGCCCGAATGGGGCACCATGCTTTCCGAAGCCAGACCGTATATGAGAGAATGTCCGTATCTGGTTCTGATCCCCGGTATCTTTATCATCGTGACGGCGCTGTCCTTCAACCTCTTCGGTGACGGATTGAGAGATGCGCTGGATCCGCACATGAAGAACTGACGGAGGGCAGGCAGATGGATGATACATTACTGAAAATCAGCGATCTTGAGATCGTTTACCAGACGGATCTGGAGACGGTCCGTGCCGTAAACCGCATCTCCCTGGAGATAAAAAAGGGCCGGACCTTAGGGCTCGTGGGAGAAACGGGTGCCGGCAAGACCACGACCTGCCTTGCGATCTTAAGGCTCCTTCCGGACCGTACCGGAAAGGTCTTAAACGGTGAGATCCTCTTTAAGGGGGAGAACCTTCTTACCATGAAGGAGTCAAAGCTTCGGAAGGAGATCAGCGGCGAGGAGATCTCCATGATCTTCCAGGATCCGATGACGAGCCTCAACCCGGTCATGACCGTGGGCTCCCAGATCTATGAGGCGCTGAAATACCATAATGAGAACAAACAGTCCCATGCCGAGCTGGAAAAAAGGGTCGGTGAGGTACTGGAGCTTGTCGGCATCCCCGCAAGGCGCGCCAAAGAGTACCCGCATCAGTTTTCCGGCGGCATGAAGCAGCGTGTCGTCATTGCGATGGCATTGGCCTGCGAGCCGGAGCTTCTGATCGCGGATGAGCCCACGACGGCGCTGGATGTGACGATCCAGGCGCAGGTTCTGGCAATGATGCAGGACCTGCAGGACCGCTTCGGTTCGGCGATCCTCCTCATTACCCATGATCTCGGTGTGGTGGCCCAGATGTGCGACGATGCCATGGTCATGTATGCCGGAGAGATCGTAGAGAGCGGTACGGCAGAAGATATTTATGAAAGCGAGCAGCATCACCCCTATACGGTGGGCCTGTTCGGCTCCATCCCGGATCTGGATAAGGAGGTGCCGCGGCTTACGCCCATCGACGGCCTGATGCCGGACCCGACCGCGCTGCCAAAGGGCTGCTATTTCGCAGACCGCTGTCCTTACGCGGAGGATATCTGCCGCGAGAAGCACCCGGAGCCCGTGCACCTTTCCGATACGCATATGATTATGTGCCACAGATTTAAGGGAGAGGAGGCGAGCGTATGAGCGGCATCAATGAAACGATCATCGAAGTACGCGACCTCTGCAAATATTTTGATGTAGGACGGAAGTCAAAGCTCCACGCCGTGGACGGGGTCAACTTAAAGATCCGGAAGGGTCAGACCCTGGGCGTTGTCGGCGAATCGGGCTGCGGAAAGTCTACCTTAGGCCGCACCCTGCTCCGCCTGATCGAGCCCACCTCCGGCGAGATCATTTACAAGGGAGAGGACATCACCAAGCTCGGGAAGCAGAAGATGCGCGCGCTTCGGTCTGAGATGCAGATCATCTTCCAGGATCCCTATTCCAGCATCAATCCCCACATGACTGTGGAGGATATCATCATGCGGCCGATGGTCGTGAACAATACCTATCCCACGAGGAAGGAAATGCGGGAAAAGGCCAGGGAGCTGATGGATACGGTCGGTCTTGCGGCGCGCCTGCATGACGCCTATCCCCATGAGCTGGACGGAGGACGCCGGCAGAGGATCGGCGTAGCACGTGCACTGGCACTCAATCCTTCCTTTATCGTCTGCGACGAACCGGTCTCTGCGCTGGATGTGTCGATCCAGGCGCAGATCATCAACCTCCTGATGGACCTGCAGGATGAGCTGGGGCTCTCCTATATGTTCATCACACACGACTTAAGCGTCGTAAAGCATATCTCCCATGAGATTGCGGTCATGTACCTCGGACAGTGCATCGAGCGCGCCCCCACGGCGGAGATCTTCAAAAACCCGCAGCATCCGTATACCAGGATGCTTCTGGCAGCCATCCCGAGGCCGAATCTTTCCGCAAGAAGGAAAAAGCTCGAGGTGATCCGCGGAGAGGTGACGAACCCCATCGATCCGCCGCCCGGATGCCGCTTCGCGGCGCGCTGTCCCTATGCGGTGCCGGCGTGCTCCGAAAAGGACCCGGTGCTTACAGAGATCGCACCGGAGCATTTCGTAAGCTGCCATCTCATAAAGGATGGAAGCCTTCAAACCCAGTAACCGGCCGGATCCCCGGCACCGGATATAAAACTTATGAAACAAAGAGGTAACTGTTCAGCAGTTACCGCAGCAGCAACATTAAGGATCACCATGAGAGGAGAACAAACATTATGAGAAACCTGAAAAAAGTGTTTGCAATCGGAATGAGTGTACTGATGCTGGCGGGTGCATTAAGTGCCTGCGGCGGCGGTGGTACCGCAGCTTCCACTGCGGCAGCTCCGGCAGCGGAAAATGCCGGCGGCAGCGAAGCTCCCGCAGCTGAGAGCGGCAAGCCGGTCAATATTTACGTAGAGTCCGCGATCAACACGCTGGATCCCTACAAGACCACCGAGTACGCATCATGCTACATTTTCAACAACATTTACGAGACCCTGATCCGTGTCGATGAGAACGGACAGATCATTCCGTGGCTTGCCAAGGAGTGGACTGCTTCTGACGACGGCATGACCTACAGCTTCACGATTCAGGACGGTGTCAAGTTCCAGAACGGCGAAGAGCTGAAGGCTTCCGACGTTGCCTTCTCACTCAACACCGCCATCGCTTCCGACAACATGAGCCAGTACTGCAGTATGATGGATTCCGCGGAAGCAACCGGTGACTACACCTTCGACCTGAAGCTGAAGACCCCCTACGGCGCTCTGGTCAGCATGCTGCAGAACCTCTACATCGTCAACGAGAAGTTCTATTCCGAGAATGACTGCTACGACAAGGGCTGCGGCACCGGTGCTTACATCCTTCGTGACGGTGCGGTAGATCTTGCGACCGGCATCACCTGCGATGCGTTTAATGACTATCATCTCGGCGCTCCGTCTATCCCGGAGATCAACTTCAAGATCCTCAACGATTCCTCTACCGCACGTATCCAGCTGGAGAGCGGCGAACTGGATTTCATGATGATCTATTCCGTTTCCGACTACAAGCCGCTTGAAGAGACCGGCGAGTATACCATGGCTCTGGTACAGGCTCCGCATACCGCATACATCGCGCTGAACCTGGAGAAGGAGCCCATGGACAACAAGGCATTCCGTCAGGCACTCTGCTATGCTACCGACAACGAGAGCATTATCCAGATCGCATATGAAGGCCTGGCTGAACCTGCAAGAGCTCTGACCGGTGCCAACAGCTTCGGCGTTGACTTCACTGATGCTACCGATTTCAGCTACAACATCGACAAGGCCAAGGAAAAGCTTGCAGAAGCAGGCTTCCCGGACGGCATCAACCTCGATGACTACGGCGTACTGATCGATTACATCCCCGGCAGCTATCATGAGAAGATCGCAAACTGCCTGAAGGACACCTGGGCAAAGGCAGGCATCCAGGTCAGCCTCCGTGCTACCGAGAGCGTTGCTACCGAAAAGGGTGAGCACACCATGCGTACCACCGGTACCGACTACAGAAGCGATATGTCCTACATGGCAGGTAAGTATGCTTCCAAGAACATCGGCTCCTCCAACTACGCATTCTACAAGAACGACCGCGTAGACGAGATCTTCGAGATCTGCGATGCTTCCTCCGATCAGGAAGAGCGCAAGAAGCTCTACAAGGAGCTGACCGAGATCATCGTGGACGACTGCCCGTACATCCCGATCCAGCATAAGATGATCCCCTATGCATGGAACAAGGATCTGAACGCAAAGGTCTATCCGTCCAACGAGTGCCCGTACTACGTATATGAGTGGAGCTGGAAATAAGAGGGAGGAGCCTATCATGCCATGGAAAGAAATGCGAAGCATTTCTTTGAGCACGCTCGCCGCT
>CAMNFX010000082.1 GCA_946537585.1 uncultured Lachnospiraceae bacterium | reverse complement strand
ATGGAATACCTCGCAGGCTATATCAAAAAAAGCGTGGAGGTCTTAAAGAATCCGAAGCAGCTGATCCCGACGCTTGTCCTTGGCGCGGTCTGGATGGTGCTTTCCATCGCAGGCTCTTTCTTCCGGAGCCTCCCTCTGCCCCTGTCGGTCTTAAGCTTCCTTACCTATGCCCAGGGCGGCATGTACGGAGGGCTCCTTGCGGCAGCCGGCGGCATCATGGGAAAGGTCGTGATCGCGGCCTTCTTAAACGCGATGATCGTCCCGGTCTTTTCGGGACAGAAGCCTTTTGCAGGGGTTGCCGGCGGCATCAGCGGGCTCTTTAAGGGAGCAGCGGCCAAGGGAGCAAAGGAGGTCTCGCCTCTGATCAAAGGCGTGGGAGCGGCACTGATCCTATACGGCTTTATGAACAGCCGGCAGAGTCTGCAGGAAGCAATGGTCGGTATCGTGGGCGTGATCATGCTGCTGAAAAATATCGGCACAAAGGGCGGCTTCATGACGGGACTTCTCTTCAGTGCTGCACAGACCTTCAGCAGAGGGAAGATACCATCGAGGATCACGGTGGACCGGAGCCTTTCGGGCCTTACGATCGGCTTTGCACTGGCAGTCGGTCTCTCTGCACTGCCGTTCAGGCCCTGCGTCTGGGTCGGCCTTGTGCTTCTTGTGATCGGCATTATTTTCGGCTTTTTCGGAAAGGACGGCAGTGATCCGGCATCGGGAAAGGGACCATCAGGAAGATCGGGTGGAAAGAGCGCTTTTTCACAAAAAAAAAATAAAAACCGGACCGGGAACGGAGCGCTGAAAGCAGTGATCCTGTTGCTTCCTGCCGGCATTGCTGCTGCATCCGGCACTTTCAGTCCGGTGACTGCATATGCGGCAGAGGCTCTGGACTGGGAAAGCTATGCGAATTCGGAGGAGTATGATGTAAGGGTCAGTTACGGCAGTTCCCGGAAGGAAGAGTATGAAGCATACAAGGATGTCCATGATGAGACCATGGGCGCCGGTGTGTATGTATACCATGCTTATGACAAAGAAACCGGCAGAGAGGTCGTAAGCCAGGAACTCTGGTACAAGATGGAAGATGCCGAAATGATGAAGATCATCCCGTTTGATACGGCATTTCCGGATATTCGTGTCGATGTGCTCCAAGGCACGAACGACTGGGGAGAAATGACAAATGACATACGCCGGGGAGAGGGAAGGTCATCATGCGTTTTTTATGATCCCTACCCTCTGAAGGACGGAGGATACTCTCAATCCGAGTCTACAGTAAACGGCTGCAGATGGAACCTGCTTTATGACGGTGGGATCGGATCTACCTGGAATCTCCTGGAAGGCAGCGGGGAAGAGGAAATTATCAGCCAGGCTGAGCAGGGTCTGCTGGAAAGGATACCGGATGACTACTATGACCCTGAAAATGGAAGTAAACATGCACAGTATGATATACACAGCGATATTTACGGACTGACAGACGGACGGGTGATCGGAAGATATGCTTCCATGACGGATGATTATCTTGCAACGTACCCGAACCAGGATACTCATGAGGAACTGTTCAGGGCGGAATACCTGATCTACCGGAAGCTGCCGGATGTCCCGTATCTGCTTTTCGAGTGCTTTGTTACGTATTATGGGGATCTCAGCAGATATAAGACACATACCAGCAGGCTGAAGGAACGGCCGGAAGCAGATGAAATCATGGACACATTCCATAAGCTGCGCGGGCAGATCGAGGAGATGTGTGTAAGGGATGTTTCGACCACACCGATCCAGCATGAATGGCAGGAGCCGGTATGGACTGAGGCGGCAGTGGAAACAACAGCCGCCGGGTCCCCTGTGGAAGAAAGCTATGAAAACCCCTGGGATACTTATGATATTCCCCTGCCGGGAGAAACCTCCGGAGAGAGTGCTTCGGAGACCGGCGGAAGCGAACCTTCAGCCGGCGCCGGGCCCGGCGCTGTACCGGATGTCTACCAGACGGACTGGGACGAAGATTATCATGCAGAATGGGACCATCACGCCGGCACCTTTGAGAGCATATGGAGAAGCTTTATTGACTGGCTCGCCGCACTTCTCTTTGGAGGCGGGGTCGGCGGGATCATCGGCGGCGGCCTCGGAGGAGGAGCAGGAGGCGCTTTGGGAGGCATTGGCGGAGTTACTCCGGGCGGACCTTCCGGCAAAGACGGAGGCCCTGAAGATGAAGGCGCAGAGGACTCCGGGCGGAGACCCTGGTCTTATGAGGATCCGTCTTCCGTTCCGAAGGGCTGGCGGATCGATAAGGAAGGAACGATCACCTATCGCGACCCGGCGACCGGGGAGAAGATGAAATACGAGCTCACGGGCTATGATGACGAGACCGGAGAGCCGCAGTATATCAGTCAGAACGGGCTGCCGTATACGGAGAGCATGATCCGGGATAACTATGAATACCGGGAGAGGAATGCAGGCACCATCGGCCAGGATGAAGCAACCGGAAAGCAATGGGCAAAGGAGCAGCAGATCCAGAACCGGACCAAGTGGGAACAGGAGCGTGCGAGCGGAAAAACGGAAGTTTCGGAAGAATGGAAGAAAGAAAAGGCGGCCCTGCAGCGGGAAGAGTATCTGGATGACCTTGCATGGAAGCATGGGAAGCAGAAGGATGACCTGAAGGGCATCAAGAAGGATATCCTGGAGAAACGGCAGGACGAAGCAAAAGAATATGCAAGGCAGATGGCGAAGGACGATTACTACGGGGCAGCCGAGAAAACGGCGGAGCAGGTAGAGCAGGCGTCTGATATTGCGATCGACGTGCTGGGCGAAGTAACAGGACCGGTCGGAAAGAATATTAAAAACGCATACAATTTCGCAAAGCCGGGCCTGAAGAACGTTGCCGAAGCAAGAGCAAACGGCAAGGATATCTATGACCAGATGGAGGCCATGGCGTATGGCTCGGTAGAAGGTGCGGTCAACGTGCTGCAGAACGAAGTGGACAGCTTCGGGATGAAGGTCGGCGGAGATGTATTCAAGGCAGGAATGGATGCGGCAAGGAAAGGCGAGGACATCGGAGCGGCGATGGAGGCTGCAACCTTCAAGAGCGTACGGGAAGCGACGATCGAAAAGGGCTTCCAATTCCTTGGAAAGACAGCGAGTGACGTGGCTACTGCCGGCAAGACCGAGAAGGTCGGAAAACTGATCGACAGTGCGGGAGAAGGAGGCTTCAGCTTCAAGAACCTTGCCGGGAACACCGCAAAATCCGAAGCCGTAATGAAAAAGGCAAAGCAGGCCAGCGATATGATTAAGCAGATCCAGAATACGGAAAAGGTGATGAAAGTGACCGAAACGCTGGGGAAGGACATCTACCTTAATGCAAATGACGACAATCTGACGGCAAGGGCGGAGGCAATGCAGGCGAGAGCCCAGGCCGCACGGACGGATATCGAGTACGGGAAGCAGCTGTACAGGAAGGCCCAGATGGAGAATCAGAAAAAGAAATAAACTGTCGAACGTGCCGGAGCCGGCGGTGTGAATGCATGATGTAAAGGAAGCATTCCGCATAAAAGCATCCTTGCTGTTTGTTATCAGAAAAGCTTAAGTATTATTTCCAAATCACTCAAGGAGGAACACATGGAACACTATAAAACGATCTTAAGTGCACTTTCGGGTGCAATGCCGAAGTGTATGAGCTGGGTCCTTGCAGGAACTGAGGAAGGCATGAACGCGAGGGATATATTTGTGTTCGCGATGGAGCAGGGCGGAGAGAACGAACAGCTTGAAGAAAATGAGTTCTATGTGGTGTCCGCCGAGGGTGCGATCGGTTTTACGACAAAATACGAATATCTGACGCGCTGGCTCTTTATCCCGACAGAAGGTAAATTCAAAGAAGCGGAAATGCAGAGACTCCGTGAAGAGCTGGAGTTTGACCATCAGCAGGAGGAAGCTGCGGCTAAAGAGGCTGAAGCGGCAGCTCAGGAGGCTGTCCCGGTACCGGCACCCGAACCGGCACAGCCGCAGTATCAGCAGCCGGCTCCGCAGCCGATGCGTCCGGAGGCTCCGCCTTCAGCGGCGCCGCAGCAGTCAGGGCCTCAGCCGTCCTTCTGTTACAACTGCGGCAAACCCATCAGTCCGGGAGCTAAGTTCTGCCGAAACTGCGGCACAAAACTCGAGTAAGGCATTTTCCAAAATAATTACTGTTTCAGAATTCTCAGAGATTCGGGAATAAAACAAGGGAACGGAAGTATCTGACAAGGCTGCATGGACAACGCTTAAGATCCGGAACAAACAGGAAACACCGGAGGACGGGACATGAGAAATGTTAATTTGGGCGGAATCGGCAAACGTAAAGCCATAATATCGAAAGGACCCGGGCAGCTGAAAGCGGTGCTCATGTTCCTGCTCGCCTCGCTGACTGCGGCGGCACTTGGCATTGGAAACGCTTTTTCTTCATATGCCGCGCAGATCTTTGTAGATCCCTGGAAGCAATACGAGGCAAAGGACATTGCCGCCCTGTATCCGCAGCTTATGAAGGAAAACCTGTATATGGTCAATGCTGCTCCGGCGGCGTATCCGGATACTCCCGGCACTGAAATTACGCTCAGCAGAAAAGATCCGTTTCTGATCGATCTTTCCGAGGATGCGGAGACCATCTACAATACGACACTTTCCCGTTCGGATCAAGAGGATGCGGCCTGCGTGCTGGTGCTCCGTTTTGTCGGCGCCCCTTCCTCCGGGGCCCTTATGAAGGTGGACGTAAAGTACCAGGAGTATGCAGGAGAGGATCATACCCTGCAGACGGACGCCTTCCTGGAAAATGTCCCTGTTATCTGGGACAAGGTGGAAAATGCGGACTTCCCGCAGGCGGTGACGATCAAGACCGGGCAGGGATTCAGCATTGCCCTCACAGTGAAGAGTGTATGTATCGAGGGGCAGAAAACCGGCGTAGGAGAGCGTCTGGATTACGAAAGCTATATGAATGATCCTCGCTATGAGCTTAAGGTCACTTCGTTCGGAGTTGACTACAGCCGGGTGGAAGATCGGATCACGTGGGGACGGACGCTCGGACTGCTGGACTATAAGGATACCTGGTCAGGGTATCGATACAGCATCGTTGATACTGCAAACGGAAACCGCGAGCTGGTGCATCAGGACGCACTGTTTTATGTACGCTTCCCGGACGGCATCAGGGACTTTTTCCCGGAAGGGGGAATGTACCCGGGCTGGACTTATCAGGAGTTCTGGCGGGATGGAGATCTCTGGGGATTCCAACCGAACGGAGAGATCGTCGTGAGCAAGGATGACAGAACTCCCAGCGGACCGCATTCCTATGGGAGTGCAGGCAGCAGCGTCTATCACACGCAGGTCAGGCTGAAGTATGGAGATAACGGGAAGCCCAAAGGGGAAGAAACGATAGATAACGAATGCTCTTGGGGCCTCCACTGCGGAAGAATCGGAACCTGGGGCGTTGGAGCCGCGGCACCCGATCAGGCAAGGATGTCAGAAGAAAGGCATCAGGATAAGACCTCAGAAGAAAGGTACCAGGAAATTATCAGAAATAAACTGGCGGAGGAACTGGATACTTATGCCGGTTATTCCTCCTATGTAGATGAACAAAGCGACGAAGAATCGGAGGAGTTTGATCTCGGTCAGAACACCCGTGTCTATGCGAAACATGTGCACAAAACCAACGGTCTCTATCAGGGAAGTGGTTTCGAAAGCGAGGTGCAAAGCTACGGTGATAAGTACGTGCTTTTCCGCAGGATCCCGGAGCTTCCGTACGGATATCTCTATGTCGCGCTGCAGATCGGCGGTATGATCCGTACACAAAAGGCAACGGGTGGGAGGCCGACGGTGCCTGAAGTGGATACCTGCGAAGAGCAGTTCTATGCTTATCTGGAGCAGTTCCCGGAATACTCTCTAAAGGCCATGGCATCGGTGCCGGTCGTGATCGAGTGGTCGGAGCCCGTATGGGCGGATGCCCCGGGCACGTCTGCCGGTGGAGAAGGCCCTTCCGACAGCATTGGCGGATCGCTCTTTGACGATCTGTTTAATACAGGAGCGGAGGATCCCTACGATGACTGGAACAGCGCCTCGGAAAATGATGGCAGCTACGGAGGAAACGGGCCGTATCCGTATCCTCTTGATACAGGCACACCGGTTGACACCTGGAGTCAGGAGGACTGGGAGGAGCATGCGGATACGCTGGCAAGCGCGTGGCGTTCTTTCTTAGGCTGGGTCGCTGCGCTCCTTGTCGGCGGAGGTGTCGGAACGACGATCGGCGGCGGACTCGGCGGAGCTTTGGGAGGCGCAGCCGGCAGCTTCCCGGGCGGATCCGGAGATGGTCCGGAGGACTCCGATGC
>CAMNFX010000081.1 GCA_946537585.1 uncultured Lachnospiraceae bacterium | reverse complement strand
CTGCTGATGAGCTTTGCTGTATTAAACGCATCTACGGCGCCGTCATGAAGACGCCCGTCCACCTCGACAGAAGATGCATTCATCGCCTTCTCCAGGGAGATCGCCTGACTGGACCCGACCATATTGGTGTATGCCTTCTGCAGATCCACCCAGTCATCGAAGAGCTTCTCGATGGTCCTGTTGTGAATGTGCTTCTGGCTCATTTCATCCGAAAGCTGACGATAATCCGTATCGCTCCAGGAGGCAGCGATCACCTTCCTCCCTCCGATCCACTCCGCCATGGAGGCAAGCGCCTTCTGGAGAAGAGGCGCATCCTTCAGATCCTCTTCTGTGATGCCTGTCAGCTCCGATACTTTTTCATCCGGCATACCGAACTGCGGATGAACAAATGACCGGAAGCTGTCTACCACTTCATTTTCCTCATTCAGGATCACTGCCCCGATCTGCATCACTTCATGAGGCACATAGTACTTGCGCAGTTTTGCCGCGTGTTTGTCTGTTCTGCAAAACTCAAGATCGATCACCAAATATTGTTCCATATCCTGCTCCGTATAAAGCATCTTTCAGCCCTGCCTGCCTGATAAAAGCGCCGCAGCCGGATGCTGAACAGCTGCCATTTCATTTTTGCAATTAATCCCCGCCAATAATAAAGCCGTCCAGGAAGCCATTCTCATACGCCTCGTTTTCAGCATCCTTCTGCCTTCTCTTAAAAGCCTTCTTCTCCTGCGGAGTCATCATGGAAAGCAGCCGGTCCAGTTCACTATCCGTCAATGCGACCAGGTGTATTTTCTCTTTTTTAAATCCAAACATATATGCCTCCGCTCTGATCCGAGTATGCTGCACCTGCAGCCGTTCCTACGCCCTACTGCAGTATCCAGCCGAATACTATTTCTGCCTCCCGACCCGGATATCATCCATCTCTCCCACGGTAGCGCAGTATTCCATCACGCGCCAGGGCTCTGGAGTAATGCAGCTGATCACGGCATGCGAGCCGTCTCCTGTGACGGAAAGATCCTCTGCCGGTATCGTAAGGGGAATAAAATAACGCAGAGCATCAAGGTCGATCTCCGTTCCAAAGACAGTGATGCTGACCGCATATCTGGTCCTTTTATCATCCATTCTGCTTCAACTCCTCCAGTTTCTTTACGATATCGTCTGAAGCCTTGAGTCCTGTCATCGGGATCTTAAGTCCCAGATCGTCCAGAGCAGCCTTAAGCCCGCCCATAAAAAGCCCCATGCCTTCTGTCTCCTCGTCGTGATCCGAGGTCGTTTCCACGCCGCAGTTTGGTGAGCGGTTTGCACCGATAATGCCGATGATCTGAAATCCATGCCGGCTGTACTCCCTGATCTGCCATAGGACAAGGCTGATCAGTTCCTTAAGCTTTTCTCCCGGTTCACCCTGCTCCATCGCCCTGCGGATCCTTGTATTTTCGACGGTGACCGGGCGTTTCGCACCCTCCGGGTCTCCGCGGTCCAGCCCAAGACATTGAAGCTCGGGACACGGCATCTGAACGATGCCGATGTCCTTGGCATAGGCCCAGTCTGCAAGCTCACGAAAAGCAGCCGGATAAACTGCGGTGCCGTCAGAGATCGCATTCTGATTCAGCATGCAGTGACATACAAAGATCACTTTTTTGCTTCTGATATCTTCAAACATGACAGTTGCATCTCCTCCGCTGTTTACTTCATTATACGAAGCAGCTTCAGACAATGCAAGAACCGCAGGGCCAAGTTCATACTACCCGGCGGGGATAGACGATCTGATAGCAGCGGTCGCAGTAATAGCTGTCATCAAGATCCACATACACATAATCCTCAAAGTCGTGTTCTTTGATAAAACGGCTGTGCCAGGTGTCCTCATCCACCACTTCCCGGACAGAATAAAGGTATCTTCCGCAGTGTGAACAGTGTATATCCTTTGAATTTAATATCCTCATCATCCTACTTATCCGTCTCCTTTCTGATCTCCATGAGGAACTCCCGAAATTCCTGGTCGGTCATGCCGACCTCGGAAGTATAAAAGCGGTAAATGCCCAGTTCTTCCGTATTCATCCTTTCCTCCTTCTGTTTGACGGCATAATGTTCAAAACGCCTCTTCTGGCGCAGCTATGTATCCTCTCCTGCAGATCTGAATAAAGCACACAGCATCCGCAATGATTACTCTGTGAAAGCTGCCGTTACGAAGCGCTCAGCTCAAGCCAGGGGCCCCGTGAATCCCAGGAACTGTTATCTCTGGTGAAAATGGTTCTCATCACAAGATCGCCGTCTGCGCGGCCGGTCACGACCATCCGATCCGAAAAACGGAAGTTCCGGTTTGCGATCCTGCTCGCAGTACTCTTGATCTTTGCAAGGCTTCCTGCCTTGAAGATATGTCTGTCGTTTAATGTTGCGGTATATACGATATTATTCATGATCGGCTCCTTTCCTCCTGGTGCTGCATAAGGTGTCAGATATCTGTGATCGGCAGAAAACCATATAAACTATTATTGAAAAAAGGCTGTTCCTTTTTCATCCTGACTATATTTAAGCAAAAATCGAGTACAAAAAAACGCCCTGGATCAGGACGTTTTTTCTCATGTTTTATTCTTTTGTTTTCGAAATATTGTTTAAATATAATAACTATTTATGTCATACACGATATTTATTTGATTATCCGATCATTTTCGTCAACTTCGGTTCCGGCTTTTTTTGTTCAGGGATTCAGTCTGTCGGGCAGCCCGGCCGGAGACTTTCCCCATGCACGGCATATTGAGGATCCTGATCCGCAGGGTCTGATGACAGCAGATTACATTTCGGGCAATGGCCTTTTCGGAAGAAGCTTCTCACACGCGCGGGCGATCCGCAGCAGCTCCCGGTCTCCCATCAGCTCTCCCACCAGGGTGATGCCGACAGGCCCGGTCTCCTTGCCGTATCCGACCGGGATCGTAATCGTGGGGTTGCCGGCTGTCGCCGCAATCGCCTGGCCGTCAAGACCCGGCAGGATCAATGCATCCAGGCGGTAATGCTCCATTGCGCCCCAGATGCCTCTTGTTCCGCAGATATCCAGATCATTCATTCTGGCCGCCGTAAACTCCGGCGCCATGACCGCCTGATCTCCGAGGCTCTCTATAAGCTCGAGATATCCCTGCCCGAGCGGGATGCACTCCGGGTGCTCTTTGTTCCATGCTATCAGCTCCTTCAGGCTGCCAAAGGGCAGGTCCTTCTGTCTTGAGAGATAATGATCGAAGCGTACTTTAAAGGCACGGTCCATTACTTCACTTCCAAGCCTTTCGGGATGCTGATTCGGCGAGGACAGGATCTGTGCCGGCAGAAAGTTTTCCACCTCCACGATCCTCGCGCCGTTCAGGCGGAATACATCCAGTGCCCGATCTGTACAGGATCTTGCCGTAACGCCCATATTGGCATAGTAAGCCTCTTTGACAATGCCGATCCGCTTCCCGTTTAAGCTCTCCTCCTCAAGGCCGTCCAGAAAGCTTCCCTCTTCAAATACGCTTGCGCGGATCGTATCCGGATCCGCTTCATCTCTTGCGACGATCACATCGGCAAGTCTTGCGGCATCCTCCACCGTTCTGGTAAGAGGGCCTGCCGTATCCTGGCACATCATGACCGGCAGTATCCCGGACCTGCTGGTCAGGCCGACGGTCGGCTTATATCCGACGACACCATTGACATAGGCCGGTTCGAAAATGGAGCCTGCCGTTTCCGTTCCTATGGAGGCTGCCGCCATATCCGCCGCCACTGAGATCGCGCTTCCGCCCGACGACCCGCCCGGGATCAGCCTGTCGGGCAGGAAGGGATTCTTCGGAGAGCCTCCGAGCAGGCTGCTGTAGCCGTTTGGCTTTTCCAGCGCGTTAAAGCCATAGAGCTCACTGCAGTAATTCTTTCCGAGGATGATGGCCCCGGCTTCCCTGAGCTTTTTTACGATAAATGCGTCCTCTTCGGCACGGTGATCCCGAAAAGCTGCAGCGCCGCATGTCGTATGCATCTTGTCACCGGTATCGATCGTATCCTTCAGGAGAATGGGGATCCCGTGCAGCGGTCCCCGGATCACACCGGTCCGCCGCTCCCAGTCCCGTTCCCTCGCGATCTGAAAGGCATCCGGATTCAGCTCCCGCACAGCGCCAAGCTGCGGTCCGTCCGCAGCCTGATCAAGCGCCGCGATCCGCTCGGCATAAGCCCAGACCAGTTCCTCCGAGCTTATGGTCCCCGCTTCCAGCATTGACAGCAGCTCCCCTATGGATTTCTGCATGATATCCTCATGATAAAAGTGATAGTACATTTGTCACCCCGTTATGTAAATTCAAGTATTTAATGTATTCGCCTGCCTGATGCAGCCCGGCATGTATCTGCACACCTGCCTGAGACCGGCACATCCGTGCCTGCCGGAAAAGACCGTTCTTCTGAACTGCTGCCTGTATTATAACACTTTCCAGGTGCTATTCCGTACATTAAAAACAGCTGATGGATCATTTAAATCCTTCAGCTGTTCTTTGATCATGCTTATTCGATCCATGACATGCCTGAGCCCGGGTCACGTTTCCCAAAATGAGTCTTCCGGAAAAGGCGCTTTCCCGGGAAAAGTGCCTTTGAAAAAGCCCTGCATATACTTCTTGAATTCCGCCAACTCTCCGCGGCAGGATCTGATTCAGGCAAAGCCAAGCAGCTTTAAGGCAGACCCTCCGAGAACAAGCTCCTTCTCTTCTTTTGAAATCGGAAGAGCACGGATAAAGGCAAGACTCTCCGCCGCATCTGACCACGGATTATCCGTACCGAAGAGAATACGCTCCGGACCGAAGGCTCGGTACAGTGTCATAAAGCCCTCCGTATCCAGCATGCTTATGTCTTTCCCGTCATAGTATCCGTCCGAAAGCGGGTAGAACTGCCCGGTGGAAAAGGAGGTATCGAGGTACACGCCGGTATCCGCCAGGAGCTCCGGAACCTCTTCCCAGATCCTCCAGCCGCCCATATGAGCCGCGACCAGCTTCAGGGTCTTTCCTTCCGGGTCTACGGTCTTTACCGCCCTCCTGATCTGGTCCGGCATACAGTGCCGTACACCCGGAAAGCCGATATCCCAGCCGCCATGCGTCACAACGGTCAGTCCGAGCCCGGCACAGCTGTCGAGAATCTTCAGAAACGGCAGGCTGTCGATATCGGTGCCCTGGTAGACCGGATGAAGCTTGATGCCTTTAAAACCGAGCTCGTGGATCCTGTAAAGTTCAGCCGCAGTATCCTCCATCTCCGGGTGGATACAGGCGAAGGAAAGCAGGCCGGAAGGCCCGGATGCATCGCCCGATGCCCGGCTTGCGGGACTCTCAGACTCCGGCGCTGTCCCCTGTCCATACGTGTGGTTCAGCAAAGCGGCTCTGTCATTGACATGGCTGACCTGCTCCGGGTTCGTCGCTACCGGCAGGATGACTGCGAGGTCAATGCCTGCTGCCCTGTTTCTTTCCTCAAGCCCTTTTGCTGTGCCGTCTGAGAAAGAAACCGTATGACTTTTTGAGCGGAGCGAGGCAACTGCCCGCTCCGCTATTTTTTCCGGAAACGTATGTGTGTGAAAATCGATGATCATCTTTTTACTTCCAGTCCTGTCTGTGACCGAGCGCCTCAGACTGCGGTACAAGTACCTGCACATCGTAGCAGGAGAAGGCGTCTTCCACCATCTCCTTATCAGGAGCAGGGGTGAACAGGGAGATGACCGGGACCGCGATCAGTCCGAAGATCATGCAGAATGCGCCCGCATTGATCGGCGACTGCAGCAGCGCCGGGAAGGAGGGCCGCATCAGCATATTCGCCAGCATGAATACCGTTGAAAAGACGAAGCTCACCCAGCAGGCTGCTCTGGAAGTTTTCTTCCAGTACAGGCCATAGAGGAAGGGGGCCAGGAACGCTCCTGCCAGTGCTCCCCACGATACACCCATCAGCTGTGCAATGAAGGTCACATTGGATCTGTACTGAATGATGGCGATCACGACGGAGATCGCGATGAAGATCACGATCAGGCCTCTCATCAGGCTGACCTGCTTCTTCTCGTTCATCTCCTTTATGACATTCCCCTTCAGGAAGTCCAGCACCAGCGTGGAGCTCGATGCCAGCACGAGGGAGGAAAGCGTGGACATGGAAGCGGAAAGCACCAGGACCACAACGACAGCAATCAGAATGTCCGGAAGTCCGGAAAGCATGGCGGGAACGACGGAGTCAAAGCCATTGGCCGCAATATCGATCCTGTCGGAGAAGAGTCTGCCGAAACCGCCGAGGAAGTAGCAGCCGCCCGCCACGATCAGGGCGAAGAAGGGGGAAATGATCGGGCCGGTGTAAACTGCCTTCTCGTTGCGG
>CAMNFX010000080.1 GCA_946537585.1 uncultured Lachnospiraceae bacterium | reverse complement strand
GCCGGTTTTCTGACAGGAGGGCTTTAAGAATGCGCTCGTTTCCTGCT
Source organism: uncultured Lachnospiraceae bacterium (assembly GCA_946537585.1). Classification (GTDB taxonomy): domain Bacteria; phylum Bacillota; class Clostridia; order Lachnospirales; family Lachnospiraceae; genus Avilachnospira. The sequence goes on along the minus strand of CAMNFX010000080.1, from coordinate 6,365 downwards.
TATTGGAAAGATTCCAGGAGACAGAACTGATCTTCAGCTCATCGAGGAGGCTGCTCCAGGCCCTGGCCTCCGGGTAATCGATCCCGCCGCTTCCGCTGGCGTCACAGATCCCGTACTCGGAGACGAAGACCGGCAGGCCGGCTTTCACTGCATCGCGAAGCTTATTTCTGAGATCCTCCTTATGTGTTGCGGCATAGTAATGCAGCGTGTACATGAGATTATCATAACCCGTGACAGGATCGGCAGCAGCCTGGTCTACATACTGCGACCAGTTCGGCGTGCCGATGAGAATGAGGGCATCCGGGTCATTTGCGCGGATCACCGGGATGAGCGCCTCAGCATAATTTTTGATATCCTTCCAGGATGTGCCGCCGTTCGGCTCGTTGCAGATCTCATAGATCAGATTGCTGCTGTCCTTATATTTCTGAGACAGGGTAGAGAAAAATTCCTTTGCCTCTGAAAGATGCGTGTTCGGATTTCCGTCGGAGAGGATATGCCAGTCGACGATCACATACAGATCCGCCTCCGTGGCATAGCGGATCCCGTCGTCTATGAGCTGCAGCAGCTTATTACGGTCGCCGCCGGCACAGTAACCGCCGTATTCTTCCGTATAGAGTGCGAGACGGACGACGTTCATATGCCAGTCCTTCCGGATCGTGGAAAATGCGTCCGCATTCACGTACTGCGGGAACCAGGCAAGTCCGTGCGTGCTGATACCTTTCAGCTGTACGGGATCTCCCCTCATATCACAAAGCTGTCCGTTCTGTACCTGCAGGGCACCTGCCGAAGAAGGACCGGGGAGCTCCGCAGCTTCTGAACGCAGGGCGGTACCCAGGCAGCTGAATGCAGACAGCAGGACAAAGCAGACGCCAATAAAAAAATTTCTTATGTCCGGGTTTTTCATGATCTTATATTTTTCTGCAAAACAGATTTTTTTCTCCCTCAGAAAATTCAACTTCGTATGGCCTGATTATAGCATGGTTTTCCTGTTCAGGGGTTCTATTATCAATCTTTTGATGGACGGAAAAAATCGATAATAATGGTAGAGTAAAGATGGGTAAGAATCAGTAGCGATCCTGCAAAAGGAATACGGAAGGGAGGTAATAAGATTATGAAATATCGTTTAAGCGCGCTTTTGATGTGCGTGGTGCTCCTGCTTGCAGCCTGCGGCGGGTCAGCGACCCAGGCGGAGACGGCAGCCCCGGCAAGCTCGGCTGCGGAGACAGCCAAGGCGCCGGAAACGACCAAAGCACCCGAGACTTCCGCTGAGGAAGAAACCGAAGAAGAGGAAGAAACAGAAGCCGCACCTGCTGAGGAAGAGGAAGAAGCTGACGCGGAGGACGGTGCCGGTGAGGATTCCGAGGCGGAAGCCCTCACAAAGGAGCAGTTCATCGAGTACTTTGACATGCTTTTAGCGGATGCGGAAGGACCGCTCGACGAGTTTTTCGTGGAGTATGACGGAAAGAAGTATTTTTATAAGGATCTCGGCGACCTGTATGATGCCGCCGCGGCAGAAGACGGATGCATCGATGTCAGGATCATGGGCGATGAGGATGAGGAGATGCTGGATTTCGGCATCATGGCAGGGCAGCTTGAGTTCATGAAGAGCTGGAATTCTTCATCCTTTGAAACAGATCAGCCGGATCAGGCACTGATCGACCGCTACTACGGCGACTGGCACGGTGTCGTGGCATTTAAAAACTGCACCGGAAAATATGTGGAGGCGCTTGGCGAGGGAAACTGGGTCAACAGCATCGCCAGGATCTATATCGACAGCGACGGATACGTCATTCCCTTCCTCGGACTGAACGTGGAGGATACGCCGATCGAGGACCTTGAGGCGGAGCTGGATACTGAGGACGAGTGTCTTTACTTAAGCGGCTCCTGGATCAGCGTACCGTTTGAACATATCCCGATGACGGAGAAGGACGGAACGCTTCACTGTGAGATCCCGATCTCAAAGGAAGCGGGCTCCGTGACGCTGGTATTCAATCTGCGGCACCTCAACGACACAGGCTGGACCGATGAGGATCCGGCGCTGCCGGAGGACTATATCGTAAACTGCCAGGGGTGGAGCTTTGACCGATTAGCGGAGGCCAACGGCTATTCGAGCTGGGATTATGTCTCCTACAGCGATGGAGAGGAGCCGGAGTATCCGACCCAGATCGCAAAGGAGGAAGAGGCTGAGGATTTCGGCAAAACATCAGCGGATGCGGATGGCAATGTATCACAGAAGGCCCTGCAGGCAGGCTATAACAGGATCATGGATGAGCTCGACAAGTCAGGGCATGATCCTGTGACCTACGAGTTTGCCCGTGACGCGTTCGGAGCGGATGGCACCAAACACAGCCCGGCACAGTGGAATGCAGGCAACCATGTCTATGAGTGGCATACGGAAGATGAAAGCGACTGGGTGACGATCAGCTTCACGGTCTACACCGATGGAAGCGAACGCCTCAACACGATCAACCAGAGCCAGGCCATCCTTGACGGGAGATAAGACACATAAAGCCTGTTCAGACAGAGAGCCTGCAGGAGGGATTTCGGGAAAACAAATACGTTCGGGAATTGCCCGGGAGAGCACCGGGAGAAAGGAAAAGTCCGGTCAATGTCATAAACAGCCGGACAGGACATGGATAATGAAAAAGATTTACCGTATAATAATGATGACCGCACTGATGCTGTTTGCGTTTACGCTTACTGCCTTTGCCGGAACCTGGCGTCAGGATGCCAGAGGCTGGTGGTGGGATGAGGGCAACGGGACCTATCCTGCCGGATGCTGGGCATGGTGCGACGGGGATCTGGATGGAACAGCGGAATGCTATTACTTTGATAATAATGGCTACTGCCTGATGAATACCACGACCCCGGACGGCTATCAGGTCAATGCCAGCGGCGCCTGGGTCGTAAACGGCGCTGTGCAGACCCAGTATGTCGGCGTACAGACACCGGGTTCGAACTATGTCACAACACAGCAGACAGCCTCAGGCGCTGCAGAGTCCTACACCCTTTCCGGCTGGCAGTCGCTGACAACGGGAGAAGAGGGAACCGGATACGGGTATCTCAACCTTCGCCCGGACGGGACCGGCGAGATCCGGATCGATTCGGACAGCCCCCAGTATGAGCTCACATGGAGCGGCTCAGGGGATGAGCTGCATTTGAATTACGGCTTTGCGGATCATACGGCATACCGCTATCCGGAGCTTAGGCAGATCCGCCTGCCGATCGGGGAGTATCTCTTCTACTTTAATGCATAAGCTCTTGGAAAATGGACGAAAAAAGAAAGCCTGCTTTCTTTTTTCAGGACATTTGACAAGGCAACAAGTATGAGCAAAAAAGCCAGGCGAGCAAAGCGAGAATGGCGATTTGCGAATGCTTGTGAGCGCTGTGAGAGCACGCAGTGTGAAACAGCGCGCAGCTTATATGCAACGTCGTGCTTCCACAAAGTTTGGGGGTTTACCATGAAGAAATCATCAGAGTCGAACAGAATTTTGCTTACGACTCTGATGATTTTTTTTGCCGGCATCATCGTCTATAACATCGGAATGGGCCCGGTCAACGGCGCCGGGCTGATCTATGCATGCATGGTCTGCTACTGGATGTCCATGCTCCGGAAAAGGCCCGTGGAAGAGGCTGTCAGACACCGGATGTACGGGATCGGGATCCTGATGCTGATGCTTCTTTTCTTAAGAGGCACACGTTACTTTTTCACCGGTGTCCTGTCAGATGCATGGGCCCGCAGGCTATGGTATTTTTATTATCTTCCGTTTACTCTGATCCCGCTGCTCGGCATGGACGCGGCGCTCCTTGTATGGAACGGGGAGGACCGCCGGTCATCGGGCAGGATCGCGTTCTTATATATCTGCTGCGCGGTGCTCATCTGTCTGATCTTAAGCAACGACCTGCACCAGCTGGCCTTCCGTTTTGTAAAAGGAGGAAGGCAGGCAGAACAGGGAATGCGCTATAACTATGGCCCTGTGTACTATCTGGCTGTATGCTGGATCACCGGCTGCACTGCCCTGACGCTGTATCATCTGTTTCATGAAAACAGGGCAGCGGGCAGAAACGTTATTCCGCAGCTGCTTTTTCCGCTGCTCCTTATTTCTGCAGTCTATTTTGTATCCTATTATCTCGGGGGCCTTCCTACGTTTCGCGGCAGGCGGTTCCTCCAGCTTCCGGAAGCTTATTGTCTTTTTTATATCTGCCTGATGGAAGCCTGTCTTGAAGCAGGCTGGTTCCCGATGCACATCCTTAAACAGAAAGAGGAAGAGGTCAGGGAATCCACGGCACGCGTAGAAGAGAAAAACCGTCTGTACGAGTCCATGGCGGAGTCAGTCAGGCCGCAGCTTGAAAGGATCAGCGAAATACTGGAAAAAGAGGGTACAGAGGAAGAATTCCGGCCGGAGATGGCAAAGGCCTGCGTATTGACCGCATATATCAAACGCCGCTGCAATCTTGTACTGAAAGCGGAGGAACAGGAAATGCTGCCAATGGAAGAGCTGAGGCTCTCTGTGGCGGAAAGCCTTGAGTATCTGCGGCTTTGCGGAATCGTGGGCGCTGTATTTCTGGAGGGGGAAGCCTCGCTCCCGGGAAGGTCACTGGTGGCGGCATTTGATCTGTACGAGGAGATCGCAGAGACTGCCATGGAAGGCGCGGAGGCGCTGCTTGTCAATATAGCCGGAACAAAGGAAGGGCTGATGCTGCGCCTGACTCTGGAGCATCCGGTGAAAGAGCCTTCCGGGATCCTGATGAAGAAAGCGGCTGTCAGCACGGAGGATGGTGTCTGGTATGCCGCCTGCAGCTTTGGTTTTGGAGAAGGACCTGATAAAGGAGCGGTTAAGATCCCCGGTACACAAAGCACCGGTCCGCAGATAACGACCGACAGGAGGACCGGATATTTGCCGTCATACAGCGGGAATGCTCATCATGATGCCGTGCAGGAAAAAAATGTCCCTGCCGGAAAGAATGCCTCAGGACTTACAGCAGAGTTTTCCCAGCTGGGCAGTATGATTACCGCCTATACGATTGAGAAGGAAAAGCTGCACGCAAGGCTCAGGCTGCATGATGACCTCGGAAAGATGCTTCTGCTCGGACGCCGCTATGTGCAGGGAAAAGGAAGCCTGGAAAGCGTGCTTTCTGTCTGGCAGAATAACCAGACAGTTCTGGAAGATATCGGGATGGCGGATCCTTCGGAAAACAGCTATGCCTATATGCAGGAGGTTGCAAAAGACGTGGGGATCCGGCTGGCGATCACCGGCAAGCTTCCTGAAGAGCCGGCTGCAAAAGAGGTCGTAGTGTCTGCGATCCATGAATGCCTGACCAATACTATCCGCCATGCCCACGGGGATGAATTGGATATACTTGCGGAGAATAACAGGATCGTATTCACCAATAACGGAGAACAGCCTGCGGGGGAGATCATCGAAAGCGGCGGTCTCGGGATGCTTCGCGCCATGGCGGAAGCTGCAGGTATCCGGATGAAAGTGGAAGCACTGCCAAGGTTCCGGCTGACCCTGGAGCTTCCATAGGGAGGTGATTTTATGTATAAGGTGCTGATCTGCGACGATCAGAATATTTCCAGAAGACTCTTCGAATTATTTGTAGCGCATTCCGGGCGGTATGAGCTGGCCGCCTCCATCCCTTCGGCAAGGGCGGCGGATACCTACTGTGCCAGGATGGATGTGGATCTTGTGCTGATGGATGTCGTGATGAAGGACGGCTCAGACGGACTGGAGGCAGCCGCGCGCATCAAAAAGATGAATCCGAAGATCAAGATCGTCATTGTAACCTCCATGCCGGAGGTCTCCTACCTTGAACGGGCCCGTGAGATCGGAGCAGATTCGTTCTGGTATAAGGAGCTGGACAGCGAGCCGCTCCTGGATGTGATGGATAAAACAATGGAAGGGGAGCATATTTATCCGGACTCTGCGCCCACCGTGCCGATCGGCATGATCAAAAGCAGTGATCTGACAGCCTCGGAGCTGCTGGTGTTAAGAGAGCTTGCACGGGGCAGCTCCAATGAGGAGATCGCAGGGGTGCTCCACATATCCGTCGCGACCGTAAAGACGCATATCAATCATATGATGCAGAAAACCGGGTTCCGGAACCGGACGGAGCTGGCGATAGAAGCAAGAGTCAGCGGCATCGTGATCCCGGACTGACCAATGAGCGGCTCCCGGGTGTTTCAGTGATTTTGCAGCGCCCTGCACGCGGAAATCGCCGGGCTCATATAGAACAGACCCATTTGTCGGGCAGACTCCGGCATCACGTTTGATCCTGATCCCGGAAGGCTCCGTTGCCCGACGGCGCGTCGATGGTGGAATAGATCGCGCGGATCGCGTCATGGTACCTCTCCTCCGGAACAC
>CAMNFX010000079.1 GCA_946537585.1 uncultured Lachnospiraceae bacterium | reverse complement strand
TTTTTTTCCTCGCCGGGGAATCCCGTGCGGCCTGCTGCCGGACAGTTCACGCTTAACGTCCGTATGCTGCACCTTCCGCAGCAGACAGAACGGGGGCTGTCCGGGACAGCCCCCTGATTGCATGAAGGGATTATAGCAAACTCGAATCTCTGAGTCTACATAAAGTTTTGTTTTCGGATATAAATTCTATTTATGCTGGATAAAGCACCTGACCGGCTGCCTGCATGGCTTACGGCATCCGTTCGCCCCGCCCGCCGTCGATGGGGATGTTGACGCCGGTAAGGTAGGCGCCCTTATCAGAGATCAGGAAGCAGATCGTATCCGCCACATCGTCTCCGGTAGCAACGCGGCCGATCGGGATCTCTTTTGCCTGCCGTGCGTTATGCGCGTCCACATCAAAGCCTTCACGGTTTCTGTACCATGCGGTGCCGGCCACCATGCCCGGGGAAACGGAATTGACCCGGATCTCCGGAGCCAGGGTCATCGCAAGGCTCTTGGTCATCATGATCACGCCGGCCTTGGAGACGCCGTAGGGCAGGGAGCTTCCGCTCACGCGCATGCCTGCGAGAGACGCAACATTCACAATGCATCCTCCCCCGTTTTCCTTCATAAGCTTTGCCGCTTCACGGCAGCAGAAGAAGGTACCCATCAGATTGACATGAAGAAGCTCCTCCCAGACCTCCGTCGTGACTGCGTCAAGATCCGGGAACGGGATGAACTTCGTGGTTCCTGCGGAATTTACGACTGCATCGAGGCGCCCGAAGGTCTCCCTGCAGTATTCCACAAGCTTTGCGGCATCCTCCTCCTTAGAGACATTGGCCTGAAAGATCTCGCACCTCGTGCCCTTTTCCTTCAGCTCCTTCTGAAGCTCCTCCGCCTTTGCGGAGGAAGTGTTATAGGAGATCAGGATATCATAGCCCATCCCCGCAAGCTGCAGCGCGCATGCCTTTCCGATGCCGGTGGCTCCGCCGGTGACCAGTGCGACTTTTTTCATTGTTGTTTGTCCTCCTCTGTACTTATCTTGAACTGACTCTCATAAAGCTCTGTATATACTCCGCCCGCTTTGACCAGCTCCCTGTGCTGGCCGCGTTCGACGATCCGGCCGTCCTTTACGACGATGATCTCGTCTGCCGCGAGGATCGTGGACAGGCGGTGTGCGATCAGGATGCTCGTCCGTGATTCGATCAGCGGATCGATCGCCTCCTGGATCTTTTTCTCGGAGATGGAATCGAGTGCCGAGGTCGCCTCATCGAAGATCAGCAGCGCCGGATCCTTTAAGAGTACGCGCGCGATCGAGATCCTCTGTTTTTCTCCTCCCGAAAGCTTCAGGCCCCGGTTTCCGACCATGGTGTCCAGCCCTTTTTCCTGGGACTCTATGAAATCCAGGATGTTTGCCTTGCGGCAGGCCTCGATCATTTCCTCCTCCGTCGCGCCGGGCTTTGCGTACAGGAGGTTATCCCGGATCGTGCCGTTGAAAAGATAGGTCTCCTGAGAGACCACGCCGACGTTTTTCCGAAGATACCCAAGGTCCAGCCGCTTTACATCGACCCCGTCGAACATGACGATCCCCCGGTCGGCTTCATAAAGGCGCGGGATCAGATTGATGATCGTGGACTTGCCCGAGCCCGACGGTCCTACGATCGCGATGCTCTTTCCCTCGTCGAGCTTAAAGCTCACATTGTGGAGGATCTCCCGCTCCTTGTCATAGGAGAAGCTCACATGGAAGAACTCGACCCGGCCCGTGGATTTTGCCGGAACCGAAGCGTTTGATACGCTTCTGATCTCCACCGGCATGTCGAAATAATCGAAAATGCGCGTAAACAGCGCCATGGCCCGCATCCAGTCCACCTGGATATTTAAGAGACTGTTGACCGGCATGTACATTTTCCCGAGCAGCGCCACCAGCACAGTGATATCACCGACGCTTAAAGAGCTGTTGTGACGGATGATCAGGATGCCGCCCACGAGATACAGAAGCATCGGACCGATATTGGAAAAGGTGCTCATCACGACCCGGAACCACCGGCCCGCCATGCTTTCTTTAATATTGAGGTCGATCATTCTCCTGTTTGCGGCCTCATAGCGCCCGTACTCGTAGTCCTCCCTGCAGAAAAGCTTGACCAGGAGCTGGCCGCTGACAGACATGGTCTCGTTCAGGATCCCGTTGATCTCGTCATTTGCCTCCTGGGCCTCCCTTGTCAGGGTCCAGCGGGTCTTGCCGGCTTTTCTCGTCGGCAGTACGAAAAGCGGGATCACCAGCACGCCCACGGTAGCCAGGATCCAGTTCTTCTGATACATGGCGATCAGCGCCACGATCAGTGTGATCGAGTTGGAAAGGATGCTGCTGAAGGTGTTGGTGATGACGCTTTTGACGCCGTCGATATCACTGGTCATCCGGGTAATGATATCGCCCTGGTTGTTCGTGGTAAAGAAGCTCTGCGGCATCTGCTGCAGGTGCTTATACATGCGGTTGCGCATGTCAAAGGTGATATGCTGCGCGATCCAGTTGTTTAAATAACTCTCCGCGACCCCGATCAGGTTCGCGCCGAGCGTTACGCTGAAGGACAGCGCAATGTAGAAAATGAGCGCACGAAGGTTCCGCCCGATCAGGCCCTCGTCAATGATCCTGCCGGTCAGAAGCGACGGAAGCAGGTTGCATACCGAGGAGAGCACGATGCAGAAAAGCGCCAGCAGAAGCTGCGGCGTATAGGGCACGAGCCAGGAAAAGACGCGCTTTAACAGAGCCGGCGTGACCTTGGGCTGGTTCGCCTTCTCTTCCTCTGTCATAAATCTTCCAAACGGACCTCCCGGTCCTCCCGGTCCAGGCATCTTCTTACCTCCTGAGTCCCATGATCATCTTTTACGATGTTGCCTAATGATCATCTCATAGCTTATAATATAATTGTGAATAATTTCTGAATGAAATAATAGATTGTATAACAAGTTGCATAACAATTCTTTTTTCCGCAGCATTCTGAACTCAGCCTTTTTACCCAAGCTACCGCGCACGGGCAGCCTGCCCGAAAAGCCTCTTCATCGCCGGCGGGATACCCCTTAAGGAAACCGCCGCCCGGTTTATCATCACGGAGAATATGCCATGAAGAACCATCCTTTCATCAGATCATCCCGGCCCCTGTATCTACTTGCAGGTCTTCTTCTGCTGTCCGTACAGCTCCTTTGCGCCTGCGGTTCGACCGCACCTGAAGGAACGCTCTCCTCTCCGCCTGCCGCCACTATGGCACCGTCATCTGCCGGATCTCCGGCAGCCGCGGAAGATACGGACACAACATTTACCCTTCTTGTATACATGATCGGCTCTGACCTTGAGTCCGTGGACGGCGCCGCAAGCTCGGATATCGCGGAGCTCCTTGCCGCAAAGCCTTCCGGGAACTTAAAAGTCCTTCTGCAGACCGGAGGAGCCGAGCGCTGGTATACGGAGGGCATCAGCGCCGACAAGCTGCAGCGTCATGAGATCAAAGGCTCTTCACTCACCCTTTGCGAAGAGCTTCCCAACGCGCAGGCCTCCCTTCCGGAGACCCTGCATGATTTCTTAAGCTGGGGTCTTCAGTACGCGCCTGCCGACCGCTATGCCGTCATCCTTTGGGATCATGGCGGCGGAGCTACCCTCGGATACGGACTTGATGATTATTATCCGGAGGCGACCCTTTCTCTGGCAGACCTTCATACCGCCTTTGAGGGGCTTCCGGCACACTTTGATTTCATCGGCTTCGATGCCTGCCTCATGGGCACGATGGAGACGGCACTGGCTTTCTCTCCGTATGCGGACTACCTGATCGCTTCCGAGGAATTCGAGCCCTCCACCGGCTGGTTCTATACCGACTGGGTCAGTGCTCTGGCACAGAATCCTTCGATCCCTGCAAAGGATCTCGGCATCAGCATCGTCGATGACTTTGTCTCTGAGAAAAATGCGGGGCCCTATGACTTCTGCACTCTCGCGCTGATCGACCTTCAGAAGATCCCGGCGCTCTATGATTCGGTCCGCGAGTGGTATCAGGGATACTACTCCTCCTTTGACGACAAGTTCGCCCGCCTTTCCAATCTCCGAAGCCGTGTCAAAAGCTTCGGCGGCGGAAACTACGAGCAGGTAGACCTCATGGACCTGCTCCTGAGCTCGGAGGGCGTTCCGGAGGAGCTGAAAAAGGATGCGTCGGAGGCAGTCGTACATGCCGCCCATAACAAGACCGTAGACAAGGCTGCAGGGCTGTCCCTGTACTACCCCTACCTCCATCCCGAGCAGTACGATCCCACGGCAGGAAGCATGACGAAGACCGGCTTTGCAACGGACTACTTTGCCTACTACGACAGCTTTGTCACCACCATTGAATACATGCAGCTGAAAAGGGCACAGGAGGAAAAGCTCCATGATGCCCACGGGCTTGTCGAGGATGCCGGGCTTCTCAATACAGGCACCGCTTCCTCCGGGACCTCCGAAGAAGCGCAGGCGCCGGAAACCGAGCCCCCTGCACTCGATCCCGAAGATCTCCGCTTCCGTGAATACATCAAGATCCATGACGTAAGCCCCGAGGAAGAGGAGCTTGTCTCCGATGTGCGTCTCATGCAGCTGAATCCTACAGACAGCGGCTATATCTATGTCGGAAAGGAAGGCGGAGGGCCGGTCGAAAACGGAACAAATGCCGACCTTTCCGGAGGTCATTACCTTTCGATCGAGGATACGCTGGTCTCCTTCGAGCTTGTCTATGACTCGACTTATCCCGAAGAGAGTCTGACTCCCGGAGAATCCGAAAATACGGAAGCTGAGCAGGAAAGCCCCGGAGAAGCCGGGGAGCCGGAGACGACTTCTTCCTCCGAAGAAAATGAGCCGGAAACGACTGCATCCTCATCCGCCGAGCCGGAGACCGCCTCTGCAGCACAGGAAAGCACGGAAGCCTCCGGAGAGTCCGAGGGTGGGCAGAAGGACTTCGGAGATCTCAACATCACATTTTCCACCATCAGTGCGAACCCCGACCCCGGCAGCGGCTTTTCCGCATTTATCCACAGTATAAAGATCGCAAATGATCTGACAGGTGAAGAAGGCACCGGAGAAACCGGAGAGGAAGATTCCGGAGAGACCGGAGAGGAAAGCAGCGAGGAAGAAGGGACCTCCGAACCGGAACGCCCCGATGACTGGTTCCGCTTCGGCTATGTGGACGCAGTATTGAACGGCGACCAGTATGTCGACCTGATGGTCGTATGGGACAATGAGCACCCTGAGGGACACGTTGCCGGATACCGTCCCATCCCCGAGGAAGCCGTCCCCTTTGATTCCAATGCGCTCTATATGCCGCACCGCGGCCTTGAGCAGCTGGAAACCGGTGACAAGCTGCACTTTTATTTCCATCACTTTGACGAGGACGGCCGCTATGACGGCATCGTCTTCCTTGATGATCCTGTCGTCTGCGGAGAAGCTCCGCTCGAAACAGGCCACTGCAAAAAGCCCTTCCAGCATATGAAGCCCGGAACACTTGTCATGTTTGCCGGAGACTATATCCTGCTCGGAGAGGGCGATGCCATCATCACCTACCGCATCACGGATGTCTACAATAACATCTACTATGTCCGTGCCAATGACGTCTGGGAAGAGGACGACATCATCCGGATCGACACAGAACACCCCGAAGAAAGCTGGGCGGAGGTCGCAAGAAAGCTTGGCCTTCCGTCACAGCCGGGCAACGGGCCCGAAAACGGTCCCGGCAATCCCCCTGCACCGGGACCAGACGGCGCGGCACCGGAATCCGGAAGAGCAGATAACACAGCTGCTGTAAATGCTCCCGCTCCGACACAGCCCGCGGCACAGACCCCCGAGCCTTTGCCGCAGCAGGAAACCGCAGCCGCAGCTGAGCCGGCACCTGAAACGGCGGCACAGCAGCAGGAAGCCCTTCCGGGAGGTTCCTATACCGTGATCGGAAGCAATACGGGTGGCAATGAAAACACAGCGCCTGCTTACAGCGAATTCACGGATGAAGAGATCGACGCCTTCTTCTACGGGAACGATGATGAGGGCGATCCCGATGATGATGACCCCTCCGAAAGACCCACAGCAGCAAGGCCGGCAGAAACCCAGGCACAGCCTGCACCCGAAGAAACAAAAGCTCCTGCCGAAACACAGGCTCAGACCGAAACGGAAGCCTCCCCTGCGGCAGCTCCCGTTTATGGCACGATCGCCGGTTCAGACGGTACGGACGACCTCGTTAATTTCGACGACTTTGACTTAGACGGTATCCCTGATACCCCGTAATCACTGACAAACCCGGAACCGCTTCAAGCAAAAAAGGACTGCGCGCAGTCCTTTTTTCATTCTGTCCGTACATGTATAAACCAGAAAGTGTCCGTCAGAGGCTTCGGCACTCCGACTTGGAAATGCTGCGCCGCCTATGAGGGGCTGCCTCCGCAAACTCGGCGGGTCCCCTCAGAGCAGGCCCTTACGGGTAGGGACCCGCCTCA
>CAMNFX010000078.1 GCA_946537585.1 uncultured Lachnospiraceae bacterium | reverse complement strand
GATCGCGATCTCTGTCGTTTTTCCCCCGGACCAGTTGCTGACACTGTAATCTTCTTCTCTCAATATTTTCATTGCTGTCTTCTCTCTTTCAAGGAAACTTATATGTTCTCTCAATGAGGAACTGTCGCATAAAAACAGCGTACACAAATCCCCTTCTACGGTTCCCCTCACGCTCGTGTTTTCGCATTCATTTCATTAACCGAAGTTCGGAAAAGAAGTTAATGAAGCGAAAACGCTCGCTGTTTGTTCCGGGGAGGGCCGCTTGCGGCGGGGCCTCCGGGACGGCAAGCGCCGAGCGTGTTCAAAAGAATGCGAAGCATTCTTTCTGAGCGGGCCGTCGACGTCCGTAGAAGGGGATTTTGTACGCATATATTCCAATAATGCGACAGAACCTTCAGCAGTTCATATTTCAGCCTTCGATCAGCTTAAGGAGCTTCTGATAGCATTCCTCTGCAAGCGGCAGCGCATGGGAAAGCAATGCCTCTCCCTCTGCTCTTTTTTCTTCCGCAAAGGCACTGTCCTTAATGGATGAGATATTGATCAGAACATTCAGCCATGCGCCCTTGATTCCGGCCTCGAGGGAAAGGAAAGAAACTCCGAGATCACTGGCACTGGTCTCATTGAAGCGCCCGATCAGGGAAGATGCCAGTGTGATCGTTTCATCACAAAGCCGCATCATCTCAAGCGGCGTCTCTGTACAGCCCTTCAGTCCATCCTGTATCGCAGCGCTGCGGGCAGCCTTCTGCTCATCCGTCTCCTTCGGCATGGCAAAGGCATTACTGACTGCCAGAAAAGCATCCGTATCCCGGTCCATGACGTCGAGGAGCCTCGCCTTCAGCTCCTCTGCCTTTGCCTGTACCATGGAAGCATGCTCTTCATGATCGGCATACTTTTTCCGTCCGCGGGTCAGGCCTGCAACCATGGCTGCCAGTGCGGCACCGACCGAACCGTACAGTGCGGCAACGGAACCGCCGCCGGGTGCCGGCGCGTCAGAAGCCACCAGATCCGCAAATTCACGGACCTTGAGTTCTGCAAGTTTCATAGCCATTTTATCATCACTCCATCATGTCGATAATGTGGTATTCCATCACCTGATTCTTGTAATCAAAGTTTTCAAGCTTCAGATAGAACTCCGCACAGTCTAAAAGCGCCTTGGCCGGTGCCAGTCCGACGAGCTCGCTGCCGATGATATGCGTGCCGTAGCGCTCCGCGAGTGAACGGATCATCTCATAAACAACAGGCAGGCTGGTCACTTCGTAATTGACCATATTCATGGATACCTGTGCGATACCCCTGTCTTCGAGCATGAAGCCCATGGCCTTGCAGGCTGCAAAGCCTCCGGAAGAAGCACGGATGACCTTGGCAATATTTTTGGCGACCTGTACATCCGAGGTCGCAAGATTAACATTAAAGGCTACCAGGGGCGGACGGGCTCCAATCGCAGTAATGCCGGCAGTCGGATGGATCTTCCTCTCTCCGAAATCCGGTGCCCAGTCAGGCTCGAGAAGCTTTGCCGGCATTCCTTCGAACTGTCCCTTACGGCAGTTGGCAAGATTGCGGCGTTCAGGCCGGGTGGCAGAATCCTCATACAGGAATGAAGGAATCTGGAGTTCCTCCCAGATACGCTTTCCGAGACGTTTACTCATCTCCACGCACTCTTCCACGGAAACATCCATGGTGGGGACAAAGGGGATCACATCTGTAGCTCCCATACGGGAATGCTCACCGGTGTGCTTATTCATATCGATCAGCTCTGCAGCCCTCTTTGTCAGGCGGAAGGCTGCTTCCTCCACCGCCTCCGGGGATCCGAGAAGCGTAAACACGCTCCGGTTGTGATTTCCGTCGGTCTGCGCGTCAAACAAAACGCATCCGGGTACACTTTTAGCCGTCTCTACCAGTGCGTTGTAGCCCGCTTCATCCCGCTCGCGGCTAAGGCTGAAGTTGGGAATACATTCCACAAGTTTTGCCATAACTTAAGTTTCTCCTCTCTGTTTTTCAGGATGCTCAGCCGGTGAATCCCTTTACGAAGAACTTGATAAAGGCGATCGTCTGCGGCTGATAAATGATATCGACCAGGAACGCGCCTACGATCGGCACGATCATGAAGGCCTTACGGGACATGCCGTATCTGTCCTTGACCGCGGTCATGTTGACGATGGCGGACGGAGTCGCACCAAGACCGTGTCCGAGAAGACCCGCGCACATGACTGCTGCGTCGTAATTGCTTCCGAGAATGCGGAATACAACAAAGTAGCACAGCAGGATCAGGATCACAGTCTGGCATACAACGATCAGCAGGACCGGACCGATCAGATCCAGCAGCTGATAGAGGTTGAGGCTCATCAGCGCAATGGACAGATAGAGATTCAGCATAACATCACCGATTCCGTCCACAAGGCCGAAGTCGAAGTTGTACCAGTGGAATTTCTCATTGAGGTTTCTGACGATCATTGCCACGAACATGGCGCCTACATAGGACGGGAAGCTCATACCGATCAGCTTTCCGATCCATCCGGAGATCTGGGTGCCGAGCGCCATGCATACAAGGATAGCGGTAACGTTCTTGATCACATCGAGAGAAGTAAGCTTCTCACCATGCCGTGCATTGATCTCTTCAAGGGTCGTATCCAGGGTCTCGCTCTCATCCGGGGTCAGCTTGTTCTTTTCGATCAGAAGTCGGGCGACCGGGCCGCCGACCAGAACGCCGAAGATCAGACCGAAGGTTGCAGCGGCTGCGCCCACGGTAATGCCTGCAGGGTATCCCATCTCAACAAAGGTCGATCCATAGGAGCCCGCTGCGCCGTGGCCGCCGATCATGGAAATGGCACCTGCCAGCAATGCGTACGGATATTCCAGTCCGGTCACAGCTGCAAGTCCGACACTGATAAAGTTCTGGATAATGGAGACTGCGGCTGCGACCAGCCAGTAGATGACCAGCAGCATGCCTCCCTTCTTAAGAAGCTGCACGGAAGCTCCAAGACCTACCGTCGTAAAGAACGCGACCATGAACGGGCTCTGGAAGGTCGTGTCGAACTTGAAGGCAAAGGCTCCCGACTGGTGGCCTGCAAATGTAATGAACATAAACAGGAATCCGCCGATAACCGGTGCCGGGATACAGTACTTTGTAAGGAAAGGCACCTTTTTCTTGATCCAGAAACCGATCAGCAGCAATACGGCAGCAAGTGCCGTCGTCATGATCAGGTCGCAGTTGATGTTCAGAACACCATCGATTGCTTCAAAACTCATAGATTACCTCCTTTTCATCGATGCTGTCTGTCTTTTACAGGACAGAACACTTTTCTTTGCCGATCCCCTCTTGAAAGAACCGTGATACACCATGATCTGCCGGATATACAGCCGGCTTTCAATCCTTCGGCCGCATATAGAAACGTCCCTGAAGCTCCGTTGTCCTGATCGAATTGACAAATGCCTTCGGATCGATCTGTCTTGCCGCACGGATCGCTTTTTTGGCGTCACTTCCCGAAACCACAGAATACACCAGCTTCAGATGCCCATGCTCGTGAGACCCCTCTGCATCCATGATCGTTGCGCCGTGATGGCAGATGCGGTGGATCTCATCGCTGATCTCCTGCGGCTTTTTCGTCACAATGATCAGCGTCTGCTGCTGGTAGTCCCGGTAAAGCGTATGCACTGTCTGGGTGGAAACAAACTGGAAAATGATAGAGTACAGTGCCTTATCCCATCCGAAGAAAATACCCGCCATAGAGAGGATAATGACATTGAGCCCCAGGATCAGGTTCCAGGTCTCCATTCCTTTTTTCTGCGACAGAAAGATCGCAATAAAGTCCGTTCCTCCCGTCGTGGCATCCGCCCTGAGACAGAGACTCACAACAGTACCGTTGATCAGACCGCCAAAGATGGAGATCAGCAGAGTGTCGTAGGTGATCACGCGTGCCGGGATCAGGTCGACCAGAAAGCCGTTGACCAGGATCATCATCAGCGAGAGCAGCGTAAAACGCTTTCCGATATATCGGAAGCCGATGTACACCGGAACCGCATTTAACAGTATGTTGACAGGCGTATACGGGATCTCAAACCCCAGGTACTTCGCCGACAGGCGCTGGATCAGCACCGTAAGACCGGTAGCACCGCCGGGATAAAGGCCTCCGGTCCGTACAAAGGTCTTGATGTTTACTGCCATCAGAGCCGAGGCAAGAAGGACCAAAAGGACCCGCTGCAGGTTTCTGCCTATAACGGCTTTATTCTCGGTATTCATATTTTTTCTCAGGGAGATGCCCGATCACAGGCAAATGTATACGGCGCCGGTGAATGCGGCAGCCGATTGATTGTTCTTCAATAAAAACATTATATCCGAAAAACAGAAGAAATAGAAGTGTCATATTGTAAAATTCGGCAAAACTACAATGATACTAATCGTCTGCGCCGATACTTATGGAAAGAAAAGCCCGGCGCAATAAATGCGCCGGACAGAAGTCCGAACTGTCCGGTCGAAAATGCCGGCCCAAAGGTTCATTCGAATCCGAAGAAACTATTGATTCCGCTGAGCAGACCGTAGCCCTGCTCATAAAGCCGCTCGGTGCTGTGATCCGAGCTTCCATTGCCAAGCTCTATATCCACGGAAGGGACAGAACTGTAGGAGGTTTGGGTAAGATCCATATCCATACTGCCGTTACTGAAGATCTTCAGGCCCCGCTCGCTTAATCCTTTGATCAGGCACTCGCCGAGTCTTTCATCCTCCTGCCAGACAGCCGCGACATTATCAAGGTACTTGATGCCGTCCGGGACAGACATATAAAAGCAGCCCTTATCATAGTCAAGCGAATCTCCATCCCAGTGAATGGCGATATGACAGTCTGCCGCATTATTGCAGATGACCGTCCTCGCAATGTTATCCAGCTGCACATCCTCTCCGTCACGGATCATAAGGACATCATACCCGTTTTCAAGCAGAAGCTCTTTCAGGATCTGTGCCATCTGCAGCGTAACTTTCTTCTCCGGAGTCCCGTCATGAAAATTCATTCCATCGGAGACTGCCATCGCTGTGACTGCACCTGCTGCTGTCGAGCCTCCGGTGACCTTGGCGGTCTTGTCGGGATGACAGTAAGTCTTCACGCTTGAGCCGCCCTTGGTACCGTGCCCCGCATTCACGCCGACGGTGATATTTTTTCTGTTGCGGTCCGCAAGGTACATGACCGCCGCACCGCTGTTGATCGCGGAATAATCCGCAAAACGCCATGCAGGATTCAGCCCGACCGTATCACCGTTCTGATAGCCACGGTTTGAAACGATTTTAGCCCTCCAGTCAGGGTCCTCGGTAAGATACTCGCTTGCAACATAGCAAAGCCGGTCCTCATAAACCACCTGCATCCATTCAGAGTTTACCTTCTCTACCACCGCAATGGATTCCTCAGGGTTCAGATGCCCGATGACCTCGGAATCCGTACCCGCTTCGGCACGGATATTGATAAAGTCCATGCTGTACATGGTTCCCGTGATCATTGCGCTGTAATCCGGGGCTGTTGTCGTTTCTTCTGTTGTTTCGACAGTTTCTTCTTCGGTACTGCTGATGCTGCCATCCTTCAGATCGATCACAAAACCGCCGTTTTCGTCATCGGATCCCTCCGGCGTTTCCTCGCCGGCTGCCTCCTCGACAGTCCCAGGCTCCGCCTGCTGCTCTTCCTCTTTCTGTCCGCATCCGAAAAGCAGCGAGCTCACCAGCAGGCAGAAAAGGAGCGGGACTGCCGCTTTTTTGATCATTTTCATTATCCTGAACATGAAACAGTATAAACTCCTATTGGGTAATATCATATCTTCCGTACCGTTATCCCCATCTCCCTGGCCCTCTCTGTATAGGTCACCCCGATATCATTCCGGACGACCAGCACTTTTTGGGCATAGGAACCTCCAAACCGCTCAGCGACCGTCTGCAGCTCATAAAGCGCATGCAGTGTCTGGGCAGCGCTGAGCCTGCCGCTCTTGCAGGAAATAAAGGTTGGGATGTTGCCCCTGACAGATAAAACATCGATCTCGTTCTGCACATCTGTTTCATACGGGTAGCGGACCACGCCGTCCCAGTCCAGATGCACACCGGCGCCGCAGTCATCGCTAAGCTGTTTTTCCTCCTGATAAACATGCAGCTCAAGAATGCTGCCGGCATCCCATAATATCTCCTTCAGCGTCTCGTTCTTGAAGCGGAATTCGATGAAGTCCTCATTGCAGATCAGTTCCCGGATAATGTCCGCATCAGCCAGGTCCTCCAGCATATGCCGGAGCTTCGTGATATCATTCAGCGACGATGAGGACGAATACAGCGCCTCCAGTACATAGATGGCTTTTCTGTAGGCCCGAAGATGCTCATCCGGCGAGAACTGGCTGTGCAGAAACTCCGAGAAGGAATTCCAGCAGTCGGCATACTTCGTTGAGATCTTCCACAGGCTCTCAATATCCTCCGCGTTTTCAGCAGCCCCTGCCGACTTCATGTTCTTCTGCCGCTTTGTATTGATCGTACCGCCGACCATGGCGATCATTTTGTGAAGATCCAGTCTGGTCTCCCT
>CAMNFX010000077.1 GCA_946537585.1 uncultured Lachnospiraceae bacterium | reverse complement strand
TAGACCAGGTTGAGCACTACAAGCACAAGGCTGATCACGGCGATAACAAACGCGGGCTGTGCCTTGCTTGGGTTCTTTTCCGCATGGCGGGAAAAAATTCCTTCTGCTACAGAATAGGCCACATATTTTTTTCACAACGAAATTATGTGCCGACAGCCGCCCCTCTTTCCAAGGGACGGCTGCCGTTATTTTCTCACTTTTTCAGGGCTACCTTTTGAAACAGCCCCTTTTCTTAATGGCGGTTCTTGATGGGTTTCCACCAGGTAAAGCCATACAAAAGCGTATGGATAAGGGCAGAGGGCTGGGAGATCGCTTTCTCCGCGGCAAGAGGCCGGGAGATGGTGAGATACTCACAAAGATGAGCGGCGACCAGCGAAATCAGGAGAATCGGTTTTTTCAGTAGCGCGAGAATTCCCGCAATGCCGTACAGGCCGAGAGCGATTCCCTGATGGATATCTTTCGGAAGAATGCTCATCCGATCACGCACCCTTCACGCTTTTGATGGCAAGGGCTTTCGCCGGTTTCATCAGCAGAATGCTAACACCGTTGAAGATCAGGGAACCAACCACGAACACGCCGATGAACAGACCGATGTGGGTGGAAAATGCGGGAATGTCGATGCAAGCGCAGGTCAGATAGGCAAAACCGACGTTGTTGAGCACCTGGGGGGCATAGGGATGAACAATGATCAGCAGGAACAGAACCACAGCCAAGGGGATCAGAAAGCCGAACAGTCCGCCGATGACCTTGGAGAGGGCGGAAACCGCCAGCAGGGTCAAAACGGTCAGAACCAAACCGACGAGTCCTCCGAGCTCAACGGAGAGGAAGCGTTCCTTGATGTCACCACTCATCGTAAAGAGCATGATGTTGCTGATAAAGATCAGCCAGCTGTACTCAAAGTTGATAATGTGCAGGATCGCGTTGGCAATCAGGATCCAGCACAGGAGCATGAGCCGAAAATACAGAAGAAATTTCTTTTCAATTTCCTTTTCCACGGGAATGTCCTCCTCAGTTCAGAGTATAGTAATCAACGGGGCGAACCTTTTCCGCTTCAAATACGCCCTGTTCGCAGAGCAGACGCTCGTACTTCGGGGTGTCTAAGATATAGAACTGGTCTTTCTCCAGCGCTTTGAAGATTGAATCAACCGCGGTCTCCACGTCGTTGCCGTTGTCCAGAAGATACTTGTTGAAGGCGACAAACTTCGCATACTCCTCGGTATGGTAGTACGGTTCGTCATCCCTGATGGCAAAGCGCTCCGGACGATGGCGATCTGTCAGGTGCATCTCGGTCTTTACATAGCCCGGGCAAAAAACAGAAACATCAATATCCGCGTTTTCAGCCCGCATCTGCTTGTATACGCATTCGGAAAGGGCAACGGCGGCATGTTTGGAGCTGAAGTAGGCGGGGGCACCGTTCATGGAGATCAATCCGGCAATGGAGCAAACGTTGATGATCTGGCAGTGCGTCTTCTGCGCGCGCATCTGCGGCAAGAACTTCTGCATCATGAACCAGTGAGAATAGACGTTGGTCTCATAAACCCAGCGGATGTCCTTCTCCGGAATGTGCTCAACATCTGACAGAGCGCTGACACCAGCGTCGTTGACTAGGACGTCCACACGGCCGAATTTTTTCATAACGGTGTCAAATACCATTCCGCACTGCTCCAGGACGGAGACATCCGCGGTAATCGCAAAGGCATCGCTGCCCAGTGCCCGCAGCTCTGCGGCAGCGGCTTCTGCCTCGTCACCGTGAATATCGACGATAGCAACATCGGAGCCGCGTTTCGCAAATCCCAGCGCGATGGTTTTTCCGATCCCGTTGGCGCCGCCGGTAACAACTACTTTGGCTTTTTCAAACGCAGTAAACATATGAAACCTCCAATTCGTATTTCAAAGCTGCCCGCATTCCGGGAAAGAATGCGGGCATTGATCATGAAACAATTACCCGAGCATGGGGTTGACACCGGAGGCCAGTCTCTGGACACGGCCCTGGGCGATGACCTGGGATTCAGGATGTGTGAAGATGTAGAACTTCTCATCCTCGATAGCGGTAAAGACCGCTTCGCCGACATACCAGTCTTCAATGCCGCTCATAACGCCGCGCTCCGAACGAATCTGGCCGGCCTTGTACTCTTCGCTGGTGTAATAGGGATCGTCGTTCATCTTGTAACGCTCCGGACGGTGCAGGTCGGCAAGATGAATGGTGGTCTTGACATAAGCCGGAACCAGGCAGTGGACGGTAATGGGATATCCGTGCTCCTTCAGGCCCATATAGACGCTCTCAGAAGCGGCTACACCCGCGGCCTTTGTGCAGTGATACATCGTGGCCTTGCCGGAGGTCATAAGTCCGGCGGTGGATTCGGTGTTGATGATCTCGCACGGAGTTCCTTGCTTGATCATCTGGGGAATAAAGACCTTCATGCCGTAAATGTGGCTGAGGAAGTTAAGCTCGGCGATCCAGTCAATATCGCGTTTCGGCAGCTCCCAGATCGGTCCGGAAACGGCGCAGCCAGCGTTGTTGCAGAGAATATCAACCCGTCCGAAGGTGTCCAGCGTCAGCTTCAGGAGTGCCTCGATGTTCTCATACAGAGAGATGTCGGCTTCCTGTGCGACGGCCTCGGTGCCGAGGGCCTTCAGCTCGGCGACGACACTGCGCGCTGCATCGCCGTCAATGTCGTTCACAACGCATTTCATACCACGCTTTGCGGCTTCTACCGCGATGGCACGCCCTATGCCGCGACCGCCGCCGGTAACAACAAGAACCTTATCTTTAAATTCTTTCATGATCTCGTTCTCCTTCTTTCATCCAATTAAAACACGAAGCCTTTGTCATAGCCGGCGTGTGTCGCGTCTGCGATGTTGCCCGGATTGATCACGTCACCGGCGGCAACAACCTTGTCAAACGCGGCCTCAAACTCCGCAACGAGCGCGTCGTTTGCTCTGACACCCATGGCAACGACCACAGCGTCAAACGGGTAATCTTTATCAA
The DNA here is from genome assembly GCA_946537585.1 of uncultured Lachnospiraceae bacterium. Classification (GTDB taxonomy): domain Bacteria; phylum Bacillota; class Clostridia; order Lachnospirales; family Lachnospiraceae; genus Avilachnospira. The sequence goes on along the minus strand of CAMNFX010000077.1, from coordinate 3,683 downwards.
AGCCAGAGGCCAGATCATTGATGGTAACCGTTCCGTCGCCAACAGCCTTGAACATGCTGCCGGTCATAATGTGGCCGCCGTTCTTGGTGATGTGTTCGACAACGGACGCAGTCAGGCTGCGATACATAGCAGTACCAACCGCGCTGGCCATCTCCACCACCGTGACTTCGTTGTTAAAGTCACTGAGGTACTCCGCGGTCTCCAAGCCTGTGAGGCCACCGCCGATGACGGCGATCTTTTTCCCGCTGTAGTTGACCTCTTTGGTGAGGACCTGTTCATAGGTGACGGTCTTCTCAATGCCGGGAACCTGAGGAATGATCTTAACGCCGCCTGCGGCCACCACAACGCCGCAGGCACCGATTGCCTTGATCGCATCAACGGTACCGACGGTATTGAGACGGATCTCAACACCGAGATCTTCTGCCTCAAGGCGCAGCGTCTCGATGAATTCCTCGATCAGGGTCTTGCAGGGCGGCTTGTCCGCCAGATTCATGGCGCCGCCAATGGTATTGCTCTGTTCAAAGACAACCGGCTTGTACCCGCGTTTGGCAAGGACGATGGCAGCCTGCATGCCGGCAGGTCCGGCACCGATGACGGCAACGGTACGTCCGTTTCCATCTTTGACCAGCTTGTCGTCTCCGCGATACGTTTCACGGCCGAGTAGGGGGTTGACAGCGCATTCGATGGCGCGACCGAGAGCGGCCATCTTGAAGCAGTTCATGCAGCCGATGCACTTACGAACACGGGCATCGTCACCGGCTTTGGCCTTGTTGCCAAATTGCGGATCCGCCAGGTTGCCGCGGGCGATACCGACGAAGTCCGAGACGCCTTCCTCCAGCAGCCGCTCGGCGAAGGCCGGGTGCTTGACGGTGTTGACGGCGATGACCGGAATATGGACTGCAGCCTTGATGTTCTGGGCGAGGTGCTTTTTCCAGCCTTCAGCAAAGGCGTAGGGCTCGATGATGGACCAACCGGTCTCATATGTGCCGCAGCTGATGTTCAGGCAGGCGATGCCGAGACTCTCGAGGTAGCGAGCGATATGCAGGCACTCTTCCTCGGTCAGGCCGTCCTCAAGGAATTCATTGCCATCCATACGGACAGAGATCGGGAAGTCCGCGCCGCAGGCGAAGCGGATGCTGACGATGATCTCGGTAAGGAAGCGCATGCGGTTGAAGAAGTCTCCGCCATACTTGTCGGTTCTCTTGTTGGTATGCGGAGAAAGGAACTGGTTGACCAGATAGCCGTGCGCGGCGTGAATCTCGACACCGTCAAAGCCGGCGGTCTTGGCGATGAACGCACCCTTAACGTATTTTTTGACCATCTCTTCCACTTCGGAGGTGGTCATTTCCTTCGGCATCACGCCGACCGTCTTGCAGATAACGGGGGAAGGAGCGATGACAGGATTGCCGTGGAGCGTAATGGGGTATGCCTCGTTGCCGGGATGGTGCAGTTGCATGAACATCTTGGTGTCATAGGCATGGACGCGATCGACCATACGCGTGAAGCTCGGGATCACGCTCATGTCCGTAGCAGAGAGCTGGCACGGCTGAGCAACGCCAGACAGCTCATCAATGCGACAGACCTCAGAAATGATCAGACCGACGCCGCCCTTGGCGCGTTCTTCATAATAACGGGTGATCTCTTCCGATGCTTCGCCAGAAGCTGCGGCAAAACCGGTTCCCATCGGGGTCATGACGATGCGGTTCTTGATCGTCAACTTTCCGATTTTGCCTTTCTCAAAAAGCTTTTCGTATTTCATAACTACCTCCTGAAATCAGTGTGTATTTTCCGAGAGCGCCAAAAGATTAACACGAAACTGACAAAAAGTTAACGTGCAGACTACACAAAAAACAGAGCTTTTTTGTGCAACGTTGCTCAAAATGATTTAACTACTTGAAATATTTGTGCAGATAGCATAAACTTTCCACGAGGTGAGTGAAGTGCTGCTGAAAAGCCTGGAAGAAAAACTTAAAAGTGATCATCTGCTGCTGGACTCCCAGATCGTCAAGGACAGGCAGGTCTATGATTTGATTCCGGTAACAGAAGCAACGGAATACCGGGATGATGTGCTGTATATTTCGGATAACCTGAAGGCAATGGATAAGACGCAGATGCCCGCAAACCTTCTGTGGTGCGGCGCACGTCTGACGGAAGAGGATGCCCTTCGGATCAACTGGATCCGGACAGAGCCGGAGAAGCTGGCGGAGACTATTGCATGTGCCAGACAGTATATTCTGGACAACCATGCCATTCAGAACCTCAGATTCCACATCATGGAAAGCCTCTTGCATGGAACTGGTCTGGGAACCATCCTTAACGAGATGGGAGACATGCTGGAAACCTCAATCGTCATTATGGATATGAGTGGCAAGATCATAGCCAACTCCCAGCCCTTCCATATCGCGGACTCTCTGTGGCAGGAGAGCGTGGCCCGCGGCTACTGTCCGCCTTTTTTCATTGATCATATCCGGGATGTACGACTGCAGCATGAGGGGGAAGAAGACGATCCTGCGTTCCGGTACTGCGCGGACAACCGCATCTACTACCTCTCCCACCGGATCTATCTGGACTCCGAGCTCTATGCTTATGCGTTCATGATTCAGTCCAGACCGGAGTTCAATCGCCTCTGCAGCGAGATGCTCCTCCTGATTGGGGACACGGTGCTGAAACTCGTGAGGGGGAGAAGCACATCTGCGGATAACCCCAGCCACATGTACAGCAACCTTCTAGCAGATATTTTTAACGGCATATCATCGGAACAGATCCAGGCGAGAATCACGGCCGGAGAGATGCAGTTCCCGAAGCGGATGTGCATCGCAATGGTCAAGCCCCGATATTTTCGCGGGGACAGCTATGTGCGGGAGTCGCTTATGACAACATTGAACATGAGCTTCCAGCGGAAGCACATGGTTTACTACCACAGTGCGGTCGTCATGCTGTTCGGTCTGGATGAAAAAGCCCCGGATCTGCCAGAAGAAACTCTTCATCTGCTGGATACCATTTGCCAGCAGGAGCACCTCATTGCAGGGGTCAGTAATCCCTTCGGCAAAGTGAACTCTACCCGGCACTATTATAACCAGGCCGTCAGAGCGATTGAACTGGCGCTGGCAATGGACCGCGAGGGGAATGTTTTTAATTACAAGTCGTTTTCTTTCTACGACATCATCGACGAGATCGGCTCGCAGCGTAAAATCGGGTTTTACTGTCATCCAGCTCTCGCGATTCTGCGGGCCTATGACAGTGAAAACGGGACACAGCTCTATGACCTGCTGAAGACCTATACCAGAACGGGCTTTAATCAGAACCAGACCGCGTCCGAGCTCTTCCTGCATCGGAATACACTCTCTTATCGAAAGCAAAAGATCATCAGTCTGACGGGCCTCGACTTTGAAGATATGGAAACACAATTTCTCCTCCAGTGTTCCTTCCGGATCGACGCGTATCTGGAAGCTACCCGGCATTGAAAAGCAAACGTTTCGTAAAGATTCTGGTATCCGCACAATAATAGACAATCAGCGTTTTACAGGTGTAATTTTTAACACCTGTAAAATGCCCAAAAAAGCAACTATTGTATGAATTGGAGACTTCTCCTTACAATAGTTGCTTTTCCTTGGCTTCAAGGGCATTAACTTAATGACATTGACCATGACAGGGGCTGATCAGATCGTCTTGCTTCTCACTGC
>CAMNFX010000076.1 GCA_946537585.1 uncultured Lachnospiraceae bacterium | reverse complement strand
GCCTGGCGCCCCGCTCGTGTTTTCGCATTGATTTGATTAACCGAAGTTCGGAAAAGAAGTCAATGAAGCGAAAACGCTCGCTGTTTGTTCCGGGGAGGGCCGCTTGCGGCGGGGCCTCCGGGACGGCAAGCGCCGAGCGTGTTCAAAAGAATGCGAAGCATTCTTTCTGAGCGGGCCGACGACGTCCGTAGAAGGGGATTTTATACGCTTAGAATTTACTAATACGACAGCCCCTTTAAATAATCAGATTACAGGAGACTGGAATACTCCGTTGTCGAATATACGGCGCTGTGGCCCAGCGCACTCTGAACTGAATGGATATCCTCTCCGTTTTTCAGCGCGTAAACAGCGAAGCTGTGACGCAGCGTATACGGTGTGATCTCTTTGATCCCGCAGGCCTTTCCATAGGTCTTCAGAAGCTTCCAGAAGCCCTGCCGTGTCATTTTTTCACCCTGACAGCTGACAAAGAACGAATCATCATCTTCCTGGGCAAGCATCTGGCTGCGTGCCATAAGAAAATAATCCTGCATATAGGATGATATATCCTTACGGTAGGTCACGGTTCTGTTTCTGCTTCCGACACCGTTGATCTTCACGATACGTTTCTTCAGATCAACATCTGCAACACGAAGATTCAACAGCTCTGAAACTCTCATGCCGGTAGACAGCATCAGGCTGAGCATGGCACGATCCCGGATCCCCTTGAGCGTCGTGGTGTCCGGTGCACTTAAGAGCTTTTCGATATCCGTATCCTGAGCGATCTTCGGAGCCTTTCTTATCACCTTCGGCGCCTTCAGATCAGCGGAGGGATCGGTAAAAATATAGGCTCTCATTTTTGCAAATGAGAAAAACTGTCTGGCGGATGCAACAGAGCGCGAGATGGTTGCATTGGACTTGTGCAGTGATGCAAGATGATCGGTATATGCCTGAAGGTCTGCTTTTGTAACGTCTTCGATCTTGCTGATGCCCTGACTCTGAAGCCATGCGAAAAGCAGCTTCACGTCTCTGCAGTAAGACAGTCTGGTGTTGTGAGATTTGCCGAGCTCTTTCCCTATGTAATTATCAAATTCCTGCAATAATTCTTCCATAATTCCCCGAACACTCCCTGTGCGGGCCTGATGATGAAAAGGCGCGCAAAATACATTATAAAGAATATCATCGTCTCTGACAAGCTCTAAATTTTACATAAAAAAACCTGCGCAATTTCGTGACAATTTATGTCTACTTGTCTATTGACAAAACAAAAGCCGGGCAGCATACAGGCGCATCAGGCATGCTCTCTCATTTCCACTGATCACGCCATTCTTTCTGCCGCTTCTTCTGCTGCATGCGGTATTTGATGTCGCTGAAAATGTTTCCTCCGTGCATCTGGCCCTTATTGACGGCCATATAAAACAGCACTACGGGAATAAATGCCGCAATGATCGAGATCCGCGTGTACATGATCCCGTATACTCTGCTCATACTGTCTCCGAAAATGAAATAAAAAACATAGAGCGCCGCTTCGATCAGCGCAAGATATTTTGCCTTGACCGGAAGCAGGAAAAACAGAAGGATCGTCGATTCGGCATACATGATGGAAAAAGCCATAAACACGGAAAAATGCGTAAATACCGGAAGGAACGGCACATTATTGCCGGTGAGCAGGTAATAGATCAGATTACCGATCTCTCCGATCAGTATGCTGCCGAAAAAATATACATTGTATTCAAACTCTCCCATTGTGCGCTCTACGGTCGTGGCAAAGCTGTAATAGATCAGAATGCCTAAAACTGCATTGAACAGTCCTCCCGTTACAGGCGGATAAAGGATGGCGGTCAGAATACGCCAGATCTGTCCGTGCAGCACCTGCCGGGGCAGAAAAGCCAGGAAACTGATATAGATCCTGCTTCCTGCGGGAGTACTCAGCAGAAGATATCCGGCTGCAAAGCAGACAGATACATATACCGCCAGATTTCGTATTGCATAGCGCTGGTATTTCAGTTTCATTTTATAAAAAAAGGAGCTCATAATTGTTTACCTTTCTTGCTTCGCCTGTTTTTCGGTCCGATACGGACAGCGGATTTGGAAATATCATACCACAGGATTATGTCAAATAAAACTTCTTTTTATATTTCCTTACGGCGGAACCGGCGCGCCCTCATGCAGCGGTTATGACTTTGGAAACAGAGACCTGAGCGCTTCCTTAATACAATTTTTACCTTTTGATAATAGTAATGTGTAATGATTCTGTGCTATAATGGACACTTGATATGGCCAGGCTTGCTGCATGCCGGTCCGCATCAATGCGGTCGGGCTGCGGAAGCTTTGTTTTTAAATAATGAATCAGGTTAGCTTAATGAACAAAGATTACAGATTAGGAATCGATATCGGATCCACGACCGTCAAGGTCGCGATCATAAATGAAAATAATGAGGTTCTGTACTCCGATTACCGGAGACATTTTGCCAATATTCAGGAAACGCTTGCGGACCTTCTGAAGGAAGCGCAGGATGCCCTTGGCGAGATCTCCCTTCGCGCTGCCATCACAGGCTCCGGCGGACTGGCTCTTTCAAAGGCGCTCGGCCTTCCTTTTGTACAGGAGGTCGTAGCAGTATCAAGTGTTTTGAGCTACCGCTCTCCCGAATGTGATGTTGCGATCGAGCTTGGCGGTGAGGATGCCAAGATCATTTACTTCACGAACGGCATCGACCAGCGCATGAACGGCATCTGCGCCGGCGGCACAGGCTCCTTTATTGACCAGATGGCGGCGCTGCTTCAGACGGATGCGGCAGGACTGAACACCTATGCCGCGGGCTACAAGGCGATCTATCCCATTGCAGCCCGCTGCGGCGTATTTGCCAAATCGGATATCCAGCCGCTGATCAATGACGGCGCCACAAGGGAAGACCTCTCCGCTTCCATTTTTCAGGCTGTTGTCAATCAGACCATCAGCGGACTCGCATGCGGCAAGCCGATCCGCGGACACGTTGCCTTCCTTGGAGGCCCGCTTCACTTTCTGCCTGAATTGAGAAAGGCTTTTATCCGGACGCTGAATCTTGACGATGAGCATGTCATCGCGCCCGAAGACAGTCATTTATATGCGGCTACCGGAGCCGCGTTTGCCATTCCCGCACCGGGACTAAAAAGTCTCAACAAAGCTACCGAGCATGTGGAGCCCGTGGAGATCTCCGCGCTTGAGAAGCGTCTTCGGGACCACGTGGATATGCAGACGGAGATCAAGCGTCTGGATCCGCTGTTTGAAGACGAAGCCGCATATCGGGACTTTCTTGACCGTCATGCCGAAAGAGATGTTAAAACCGCGCCTCTTTCATCCTACAGCGGCAATGTGTATCTCGGCATTGATGCCGGCTCCACCACGACCAAGCTGGCCCTGATCGGTGAGGACGGCTCTCTTCTTTACAAGTTTTATTCCAACAATAACGGTTCGCCTCTTGACACCGCCATCCGCAGCTTCCGGGAGATCAGAGAGCTTCTGCCCTCCGGCGCACGGATCGTTTACGCCTGCTCCACCGGATACGGCGAGCAGCTGATCAAGGCTGCATTCAAGCTCGATGAAGGCGAAGTGGAAACGATCGCCCATTACAAGGCTGCCGCTTTCTTCGATCCTGATGTAGACTGCATCATCGATATCGGCGGACAGGATATGAAATGCATAAGGATCAAGGATCATACCGTGGATTCCGTTCAGCTGAATGAAGCCTGCTCCTCCGGCTGCGGTTCGTTCATCGAGTCGTTTGCGAAATCCCTGGGATATTCCGTGATCGATTTTGCAAAGGAAGCGCTCTATGCCAAGAGCCCGACAGATCTCGGGACCCGCTGTACCGTTTTCATGAATTCCAATGTGAAGCAGGCACAGAAGGAAGGCGCAACAGTTGCGGATATTTCTGCAGGTCTCGCTTATTCGGTCATCAAAAACGCGCTGTATAAAGTAATCAAGATCAGTGACGCGAGGGACCTCGGAAAGCATATCGTTGTTCAGGGCGGCACCTTTTATAATGACGGCGTGCTGCGTGCCTTTGAGAAGATCGCGGACTGTGAAGCCATCCGTCCGGACATTGCCGGCATTATGGGCGCTTTCGGTGCCGCGCTGATCGCAAGGGAGCGCTTCAACTACCGCAGACAGGCCGGCGAGGATCCGGTAAGCACCATGCTTTCGATCGATGAGATCATCGATTTCAGCTTTACTACCTCCATGGGACGCTGCGGAAGATGTGTCAATAACTGTGTCCTCACGATCAACAGATTCCCGGACGGGCGCCGGTACATTTCCGGCAACCGCTGTGAGAAGGCGCTCGGCGGTGAGGCCGCCAACAAAGACATTCCCAACCTTTTCCGCTATAAGCTCGAACGCATGTTCAGCTATGAACCCCTTTCGGAAGAACAGGCGGTACGCGGCGTTGTCGGAATCCCTCGCGTGCTGAACATGTACGAGAATTTCCCGTTCTGGGCAGTCTTTTTCCGCGAGCTCGGATACCGCGTTGTATTAAGCCCCGAAAGCACCAGGAAGATCTACGAGCTCGGCATGGAGACCATTCCTTCCGAATCGGAATGCTATCCCGCCAAGATCACGCACGGTCATATTGAGTGGCTGATCCGTGAAGGTGTGAAGTTCATCTTCTATCCCTGCGTTCCCTATGAAAGGAACGAAAGCCCGAATGCGGGCAATCACTACAACTGCCCGATCGTTACTTCCTACCCGGAAAATATCAAAAACAATGTCGACCTCCTGGAGCACGGCATTGATTTCATGTGCCCGTTCCTTCCCTTTACGGACAAGGAAGCGCTCACGGAATCCCTGATCAAGGCCTTTCGTCCTCTTTTCCGAAGCGCATCCAAGGCTGACAGAAGTACGGACGGTACGCATCCGGATGTGATCGACGGTACAGCTAATTCCCTTGCCAGGCATGAAGCAGATGCCGGCATTGCTCCCTTAAGCAAGGCGGACATCATCCGTGCGGCGTCTCTTGCCTGGGATGAACTTCTTCAGGCAAAGACGGATACTGAGAAAAAGGGCGAAGAGGTCCTTTCCTGGATGGAAAAGACCGGTCACAGAGGAATCGTTCTGGCCGGACGCCCCTACCATGTCGATCCGGAGATCAATCATGGTATCGCGGATATGATCACCAGCTATGGATTCGCCGTTCTCACCGAGGATTCGGTCAGCCATTTAAGCGATGCCGAGCGGCCTACCATTGTCACGGACCAGTGGATGTACCATACCCGTCTCTATCGCGCGGCCACCTTTGTAAAAACCAGAGAGGATCTCGACCTTGTTCAGCTGAATTCCTTCGGCTGCGGACTTGATGCCGTTACAACAGATCAGGTCAACGATATTCTGACGGGATCAGACAAGATCTATACTGTGCTGAAGATCGATGAGGTCAACAATCTGGGGGCTGCCCGTATCCGTATCCGTTCCCTGATCGCCGCGATCCGCGAACGGAGCATGAAGAAATCCGTACGCCATCAGAGGTCCTCATCCTATCGCCGGGTCCTGTTTACGAAGGAAATGAAGCAGGATTATACGATCCTCTGCCCCCAGATGTCCCCGATCCACTTTGATTTCCTGGAACAGGCGCTGCGTAAATTCGGCTACAATGTTGTCGTTCTGAAAAACGACAACCGCAACGCCATTGATGCAGGTCTGAAATATGTCAACAATGACGCCTGCTATCCCTCGCTGATCGTCATCGGCCAGATCATGGATGCACTGCTGTCCGGCGAATATGACCTCAATAAGACTGCTGTTTTCATGTCACAGACCGGCGGCGGCTGCCGTGCTTCCAACTATATCGGCTTCATACGAAGGGCTCTTGAGAAGGCGGATATGCCGCAGGTCCCCGTTATTTCCGTCAACGCAAACGGAATGGAGACCAACCCGGGATTCAAGATCACGCCTCTTATGTTTATCAAGATGATGCAGGCACTTGTTTACGGTGATGTTCTGATGCGGGTCTTATATGCGACCCGCCCCTATGAGAAGGTACCGGGCAGCGCAAACGGACTGTACAGCAAATGGAAAAAAGTCGCGATCCGTCATCTTCAGAAGAACGGCCCGGAGATCAATGAATTCCGGAGGATCGTACGCACCATGATCCGGGATTTCGACAACCTGCCGCGTCTGGATGTGAAAAAGCCCAGGGTCGGTGTTGTCGGCGAGATCCTGGTCAAGTTCTCTCCTCTCGCCAATAACAACATCGTCGAGCTTCTCGAAGCGGAGGGCGCTGAGTGCGTCATGCCGGACCTGATGGACTTTCTGATGTACTGTTTTTACAATAACATTTTCAAATGGAAGTATCTCGGAAGCAAGAGATCCGTCGTCAATATCTCAAATATAGCGATCAGCGGTATGGAAAGGTTCCGTGCGACCGCCAGAAAGGAGCTCATCCGCTCGAAGCATTTCGGCCCGCCCTCTCCGATCGCGGATACCGCAAAGATGGCAAAGGATTTCCTCTCTCTCGGCAATCAGACCGGGGAAGGCTGGTTCCTGACAGGAGAAATGCTGGAGCTGATCCATGAGGACGTCCCGAACATTATCTGCGTCCAGCCCTTCGGCTGTCTGCCGAACCATATCGTAGGCAAGGGTGTGATCAAGGAACTGCGTTCCGCATACCCGAAGTCCAATATCATCGCGATCGACTATGATCCCGGTGCCTCCGAGGTCAACCAGCTGAACCG
>CAMNFX010000075.1 GCA_946537585.1 uncultured Lachnospiraceae bacterium | reverse complement strand
CCTGTTTTGCGACAGGCTTTTATGGAATGTATACGATCGCGCTTCTCCTGAAGGCGGAGGTGATGCGCATGATTGCGGAGTATGTCAGTCCTGCACAGTACAGGTAGACCAGAATATGGGTAGAATTTCTGAACACGATGCAGGAGACTGCCATGAGGAGATTGCCGATGCCCTGGATAAGGTCGAGCTTCCATCCCACCGTATGGCTTCGGAGTTCACTGATGCCCTTTAAGAGGTTGAGGATACCGCTGAAGGCGTGGATCCCGAGGAGGTAGCTGATGATGATAAGCTTTGACTCATCCGTGATGGAGATTGTAAATACGCCAAGATCCAGTATGATGACTCCCAGAAACAGTATGGCCTTTCCGCTCACCATGAAACGAGCCATGGTAAAGTAATAGAAAAGATACTTGATCCCCGTCAGAAGCAGAAAAACTGCAAGGACCCATGCCAGAAATTCGAAATTGTCATCCGGCAGGCTGATCAGAGATACTACGAAGAAAAGCATGACGAGGCCGATGATGATGTTACGGATTCTTTGCCACTTTGTCATTTTTGCCCCTTTCCGAGATCCTGATCAGCTTCAGGTAGTCACGGATACCCGGAAGCTTTTTGCCGTCATATTCGACGGAGATCCCCGCCAGCGGATTTTTTGAGCGGGCGATCTTATTGGTGACCATGCTTTTCTGCGCCAGTGCAGCCAGAATATACCGGCCAAGCACAGTGCCGTCCTTTCCGCCGGCATCAGCTGACAGATACTCTTCCCTGTACCCTGACTCATCAAAATCCGGAATGGCCTGTCCTGAAAGAGATTCTCCAAATGCCTTCCAGTCTGCGGAGGCGTCCGTCTGGCGGCGGCAGAGGATCCTGCTGACCGTCTCCTCATATCCTTTTAAAGCTTCAAAATCATAAAAGCCTCTGATAAAGGATTCCGTATTTCCGTTTAAAAATTTCAGTGCATGGACCATCTGGCAGAAGGCAAGCCTGTAATCATGAGGATTGTCCTTTGTGATCAGGGTGTATCTTCCCCATGCGGGCATATAACGATAGCGGATAAAGCTGTAATCCGGCAGGTGCCCGGCTCTTCCGTGCCCTAAGTTCATCACGGTGCTCTCTGATGTCTGATAGAGAGTATTGACATAGATTCCCTGTTCAATGTCATCCTTCAGGGAGGGACTGTGCCGGAATTTTAAGGGGCGGAAAATCTCCTTTCCGTTTACGGTAAGCAGCTCTTCAAAAGCATAGTTGGTATTGTTGATCACGAGGGACGGCGTGCCGGCAAAGTACCGGTGTGCCCATGTATCCGCCAGTATATGCATGGCAAGGCCGGCAGCCTCCGGCCCCTTTCCTTTTGCCAGATGGACGGTGTCCAAAAGGAGCTCCCCGTTCGGACCGCAGATCAGACGGTACTTATTCCTGTAAAAGCTCGGGCTTCCTTCGGGTGCTTTTGCGTAAAGATCCCGGGGAAGAAAGTGAAAGGATGACCAGATCCTCGTGATCTCCTGCAGCCCCAGAAGATCCATCGGAGCGTCCATGAGTTCGGTCTGGTTCTGGGTGGTTGCTGCCGACAGGGGCGCTTTTAATTCCTTCAGAAAGCTTCTTGTGCAGCAGTCAGTCAGCTGGGAGCAGTAAGCAATCAGAAGACTTTCTTCATGAGGACAGCCTGCCAGAAATGCGGCACAGTAGGTTGCATAATAATGAAAATCCGCCTGCATCTTTTCACCGCCCCTCGCTTTCCGTTTTCTGCAGCCTGGAAGCCTTTTTGACTCTTCGTACGCGGACCGCGGATATGACAAGCTCGATCAGCGTGATCAGCGAAGTAAGGTCCAGCAGTATGGTTGAAAAGCCGTCCATAAAATCATCAAAATATTCCTCGTAATAACAGAGGTCCATGAACATGCTGATTATCCCGAAAAGAATCAGCAGAAAGGCAGCGGGAATATAAGCCGCCCCCTGCTTTTTGTTTCTTCCTTCCCGGATCGCCGAGCGGCCGATATAGATGCGGAAGCAAAGAGCATAGACCAGCGCGAAGAAAACCAAGCCTGCTGTGACATAGACGGTAACGGTATCCGTGGGATCGATGCCGAAGCTCCGCAGGGTCTTTTCATAATGCATGATCAGCATCAGAACGTTCTTGATCATAGCCCAGCCCCCGAAGGCAATCGCTCCGAGTCCGGTATAGATCAGTATGTCCTGATCTTTTCTGAATCTTCTGGTATCGTTTTTTTGTGCAGCAGTGTTCATCGGCAAGGTAAAAATGCAGGCATCGCGGGATCTGTCGGACAATGCGAAGATCACGTAAGCTAAAAAACACAGAGAAAAATGGGCGCTCAGAGTTTACCGGCTTTGGCGTCAGCATCATGCACCACGACCTGTGGGAACGGAATCTCGATCCCGGCCGCATCCAGCGCCAGCTTATATTCGCGGTTCATCAGACGCCTTGCCACGTAGATCTGCGCCTCATCGACGGAAGCCGCGACCCGAAGATCCACGGAGGAAGTATTAAGCTCCTCCACTCCGAGGTATTCGGGCGCTGTCGGAAAAACCTCCGGGTACATGTCAGGCAGTGCTTCCGAGGTCTTGCGGATCGTCATTTCCGCCGCATAAAGATCAGCGTCGTAAGCGATGGAGATCACAGTGGTCGCAAGAGACTTTACCTCGGAAAGATTGACCAGGGTGCGGATGTCTGAGTTGTTGATGACCTTGATGTTACCGCCGACATCCGTGATCTGTGTTGTTCGTATGCCGATGGAGGTAACAGTCCCACGGAAGCCGTCGATCGTGACGATATCGCCGACATGATACTGCCCTTCCAGAATGATAAAGAGACCGGTAATGACATCTTCGATCAGGGACTGGGCACCGAAACCGATGATCAGGGACATGATTCCGAGGGAGGCTACCAGCGCGGCTGTGTTGACGCCCATAATGGAAAGACCATAGAGCACCGCGTAAATCACGATCGCATATTTGAAGATATTGCCGATCAGACCCTTCAGTGTTTCGGCGTTGCGGTTCTGAAACTGCAGATGGCTGCAGATGAACTGTACAATGAAGTTGATCATCCAGCAGACCGCGATAAGGATCGCAATCGCAACAAGCCGCATGACATCAAATCCGCCTCCGGACTTGCCGCCGGGCATACGGGAGGTCATATATACCTTGTGGAATACCCGGATCGCATCCTTCTGGCTGTCGCTTAAGAAAAACAGAAGGGACGGAAAGCAGATGAGCAGCCAGATCAGTGCAATGATGACTGCGACAAGGATCATGTTTCCTGCAGAGTTTCTGTGAGATGTCTGTTTCATATGGTTGTTTCCTCGATCAATTCTGTGAAAATGCTGCCGTGCGCATTTTATGGCTGCTCTTCTTCTGCGCCTTCCGCAGGCTCGGGAGGCTGTATCTCAGATGCAGGTTCTTCCTCGTGGGATACCGTTGAAGGTGCCGTGGTTTCGGCCGCTGTGCCGGATGCTGCAGTTGTTTCTGTGTCTCTGGCAGAAGCTGAGGAGGGCTGTGTCTGACCTCCGTGAGCAGCAGCAGTGGTCTCCTGTGCAGCATCTCTTCCGGAGGCGGCAGTCTCCTGCCTTTGCTCTCTGCCCTGAGCGGCGGTTGTTTCCTGCCGTGCAGCGGATGTTTCCTCCCGTCTTCCTGCAGCTGTTGTTTCTGTATCTGTTCCTGAGCCGGAACGGGTTTCCGAAGCGGCAGCAGAGGGTGACGTTGTTTCAGAGGAGATGGTATCATGATCCCCGGTGCCGGTATTTCCGGCGGCTTCCGACTCTGCTTCAGGACCGTCTTCAGTATCTGTCTCCTCGGCTTCGTCTTCCGCTTCATCCTCTTCTTCCAGAAGAGCATCCTCGTCGGCGGGATCGCCTTCTTCATCATCCGAAAGCTCTGTCTCCTCATCTTCCAGGAATTCATCTACGTCGACCACATCATCCTCGGATTCTTCTTCCCCGGAATCAGATTCTTCCTCTTCAGGCTCTTCGCCTTCCTCACCCTCTTCCGGGAGTTCGTCCTCTTCCGGAGACTCTTCCATGGCTTCTCCGTCCTCCGGGGATTCCTCTGTCTCTTCGGCAAATTCATCCTCTTCGGTTTCCTCTTCCACATAGAGATAAGAGGTGACTTCATCCGCATTGAGTTCTCCGCTCCAGACTCCGGCAACATCTCTGATGTCGGCACCTTCGTTTTCCCGTACGACGGGCTTTACGAGCTGATGAGAGATCTCGGCGACATATTGGGCAGCCTCCGGCATGATGGAGGACTGAGGATCCGCGGCAGCGGTCGTGACGACGGCAGCAGCAGAGACCGCAGTGACAGTCATCATCGCGGTCTTCATGGTCCGGGCCTTGAGGCTTTTTGCAGCGTTCTGTGTCTGTTTAGCCTTCTGCGCTCTGCTTCTTGCCGCATTTTCTGCGGCTTTATTACGGGCAGACTCCTTTGCCTCGTTCAGGTGCTCCTGTATCTGCTCAAGAGTCTCCCGCGGTGCAGCTCCGAGCTCGGACCGCATATCATTAAATTCTTTATATTGACTGAATTCCTGTTTCGGATCAGTATTGTATGATTCCTTCATCAAGCAGAAAAGTTCCGCAGTAAGGCTCATTCGGCCTCACTGCGGAACATGTGATCTTTTGACAGCCTGACATTATCAGTGAAGCGCCTGCTGTCTGGTATTATGAAACTCAGTGAACCGGGCACGAAGTGCGAAGGGGATGCGCTGGTTTCCTGTCCATATAAACGCGCAGATCATCTGCGGCTGCGTCCTCCGCGGTCTCTTCCGCTGCGGTTTCCGCGGTCTCTTCCGCCGCGGCCGGCACTGCTGCCTTCATCCTCCTTGGGAATCCAGGTACCGTTGATATCAGAGGGACGCATGGAAAGATCGATCTTGCCGTCGCGCTCATCCACCTTGATGACCTTCACGGTAACGACATCTCCCAGCTTGACCACATCCTCGACCTTGCCGACACGGCTGTCAGCCAGTCTGGAAATGTGGATCAGGCCCTTCTTGTTCGGTCCGAGCTCGACCTGGGCGCCAAAGCTCAAGATATTGAATACCTTGCCGCTCATGATCATGCCGACCTCTACATCGGTGACGATGCTCTCGATGATCTCGATCGCACGGTCGATCATCTCCTGATCTACGCCGCAGACAGAAACATGTCCGTCGTCCTCGATATCGATCTGAACACCGGTCTCCTCGATGATCTTGTTGATGGTCTTGCCCTGCTTTCCGACAACATCACCGATCTTGGACGGATCGATCATGATCGAGCTGATCTTCGGAGCATACTGGCTCAGCTCCGGACGAGGCTCGCTGATGACCGGATCCATGATCTTGTCCATGATATAAAGTCTTGCCTCGTGCGTACGGGCGATCGCTTCCTCAACGATCGGACGGGTCAGGCCGTGGATCTTGATATCCATCTGGATCGCGGTGATGCCCTTGCGGGTTCCGGCTACCTTGAAGTCCATATCTCCGAAGAAGTCCTCAAGACCCTGGATATCGGTAAGGACCACGTAATCATCATCCGTCTCGCCGGTCACAAGGCCGCAGCTGATGCCGGCAACCGCTGACTTGATCGGCACGCCCGCTGCCATCAGAGACAGGGAGGATGCACAGACGGAAGCCTGGGAGGTGGAGCCGTTGGACTCGAGCGTCTCGGAGACGGTACGGATCGCATACGGGAACTCCTCTTCGCTCGGGAGCACCGGGATCAGTGCCCTCTCTGCAAGAGCACCGTGTCCGATCTCACGGCGTCCCGGTCCTCTGGACGGCTTGGTCTCGCCGACGGAGTAGGACGGGAAGTTGTAGTGATGCATATATCTCTTGGAGGTCACGCTGGAATCCAGTCCGTCGATCTTCTGTGCATCGGAAAGCGGTGCAAGGGTACAGATGTTCAGGATCTGGGTCTGGCCTCTGGTGAACATACCGGAACCGTGTACTCTCGGAACGGTGTCGATCTCGGCAGCAAGAGGACGGATCTCGGAGATCTCACGGCCGTCAGGACGCTTGTGATCCTTCAGGATCATCTTGCGTACAGTCTTCTTCTGATACTGGTAAACGGCATCGCCCAGAAGGCCGAGCCACTCCTCGTTACCGGCAAACTTTTCCTTGAGGCGGGTCATGATGGCATCGATGTTCTTATCGCGCAGCTGCTTCTCATCGCAGAATACGGCTGCTTCCATCTCCTCCTGCGGGACCTCTTCCTTAATAGCGGCAAAAAGCTCCTCCGGAACGGCACAGGAAACATAGCTGTGCTTGGGCTTTCCGACCTCGGCAACGATCTGGTCCATCCAGGCGATGATCTTCTGATTGATCTCATGAGCCTGATAGATCGCGTCGATCATGACCTCATCACTGACTTCGTTGGCACCTGCCTCGATCATGATGACCTTCTCGCGGGTGGAGGCAACGGTCAGAGCCAGATCAGAAACTGCCTTCTCTTCCTGGGTCGGGTTGAAAACGAACTTTCCGTCCACAAGTCCGACCATGGTAGCGGCACACGGACCGTCAAAGGGGATATCCGAAATGCTGGTCGCAAGGGAGGAACCGAGCATGGCAAGCATCTCCGGCGGGCAGGTCGGGTCTACGGAAAGAACAAGGTTGTTCAGCAGTACATCGTTGCGGTAGTCCTTCGGGAACAGCGGACGCATCGGACGGTCGATCACACGGCTCGTCAGGATCGC
>CAMNFX010000074.1 GCA_946537585.1 uncultured Lachnospiraceae bacterium | reverse complement strand
ATATATGCAATTTCAAAAGGTATTTACTTCACAACGAAGTTCAGGATGCGGCCCGGGACATAGACTTCCTTGACCAGGGTCTTTCCTTCGAGGAACTTGGAAACATTCTCATCGGCCTTGGCCTTTGCGAGAGCATCCTCCTTTGCGCAGTCCTTCGGAAGCTGGACAGTGCCGCGGATCTTGCCGTTGACCTGCACGCCGATCTCCACAAATGCGTCAACCGTCTTGGCCTCGTCATACTCCGGCCATGCGGAGAGGGTCAGGAAGGTATTGCCGTCCTTGTTCTCTCCGAGCTCTTCCCACATTTCCTCCGTGAGGTGCGGGGCAAACGGGCTCAGGAGCTTGATGAAGCTGATGAGGTCGAAGCGGCTGATCGCGCCCTTTTTGCTGAAGTCATTGATCAGGGTCATCAGCGCGGCGATCGCGGTGTTGAACTTCAGGTTCTCGATATCCTCGGAAACCTTTTTGATGGTCTTGTGCACCTTGGTCTCCAGCTCCGGATCCTCCGGGCCGTCCGTCACGATGTCCATCAGGGCAGCCGTACGGTCAAGGAAGCGCTTGCAGCCCTTTAAGGACTCATCGCTCCACGGAGCCGCGCTGCCGTAATCGCCCATGAACATGACATAAGTGCGGAGCGTATCTGCGCCATAGCCCTCGACGATATCCACAGGATCGATGACGTTGCCGCGGGACTTGGACATCTTCTCGCCGTCGGAGCCCAAGATCAGGCCCTGGTAGGAGCGCTTCGCATAAGGCTCGGGCGTATTGACCTCGCCGATATCATAAAGGAAATGATGCCAGAAACGGGAATACAGCAGGTGTCTGGTCACATGCTCCATACCGCCGTTGTAGTGGTCGACCGGCATCCAGTATTCCAGCTTCTTCTTATCCGCAAACGCCTTGTCGTTATGCGCGTCGGTAAAGCGGAGGAAATACCACGAGGAACCGGCCCACTGCGGCATGGTATCGGTCTCGCGTTTTGCGGGGCCGCCGCACTTCGGGCAGGTGCAGTTCACAAAGCTCTCGATATGCGCCAGAGGGGACTGTCCGTCCGTGCCCGGCTCAAAGTTCTCCACATCCGGAAGCTCCAGCGGAAGCTGGTCATAAGGTACGCCGACAGTGCCGCAGACCGGGCAGTGCACCAGCGGGATCGGTTCTCCCCAGTAACGCTGCCGGTTGAAGGCCCAGTCCTTCATCTTATACTGAACGCCCTTGTGGCCGATGCCGCGCTCCTCAAGGAACTTAAGCATCGCCTCAATGGAGTCCTTCTTGTTGTCATAGACATTCAGGAAATCGGAGTTGATCATGCGGCCGTCACCGGTATAGGCTTCCTTGCTGATGTCGCCTCCTTCGATGACCTGGATGATATCAACGCCGAATGCCTTTGCGAAATCATAGTCACGCTGATCATGCGCCGGAACGGCCATGATCGCGCCGGTACCATATCCCATCATAACATAGTCCGCGATAAAGAGCGGGATCTCCTTGCCGTTGACGGGATTGACCGCATGCAGGCCTTCGATGCGCACGCCGGTCTTGTCCTTGACGAGCTGGGTACGCTCAAACTCGGTCTTCTTCGCGCACTCGGTGCGGTAATCTTCGATCGCGCTCCAGTTCGTGATCTTATCCTTATACTTATCGAGGATCGGATGCTCCGGAGCCACGACCATGAAGGTCACGCCGTAGAGGGTATCGCAGCGGGTGGTATAGATCTCAAGCTTGTCTTCGGTCGCCTCGCCGTCGGCATGGACCTGGAAGTCTACAAACGCTCCGGTCGACTTGCCGATCCAGGAGACCTCCTGCTGCTTCACGCTCTCAGGATAGTCCACGGTATCGAGGCCGTCCAGGAGCTTGTCCGCGTACTGAGTAATGCGAAGATACCAGACGTCCTTCGGAAGCTGTACGACATCGCTGTGGCAGATATCGCACTTGCCGCCCTGAGAGTCCTCATTGGAAAGAACGACCTTGCAGTGCGGGCAGTAATTGACGAGAGTCTTCGCACGGAATACAAGACCATGGTCAAAGAGCTTCAGGAAGATCCACTGGGTCCACTTGTAGTAGTCCTTGCGGGAGGTCGCAAACTCTCTGTCCCAGTCAAAGGAAAAGCCGACGCTTCTTAACTGGTCGGAGAAATGAACGATGTTCTTCTCCGTAATGACATGCGGATGCGTGTTGGTCTTGATCGCATAGTTCTCTGCCGGGAGACCGAAAGAGTCAAAGCCGATCGGGAACAGCACGTTATAGCCCTGCATGCGGCGCTTTCTTGCCAGCACCTCAATGCTGGAGTAAGCCTTGATATGGCCGACATGCATGCCGGCACCCGAAGGATACGGGAACTCAACCAGGCCGTACCACTTCTTCTTGTCGGAAAAATCCACTGCCTGGAAGGCCTTCGCATCATCCCAGCGCTTCTGCCACTTGGGCTCGATCTTCGCAAAATTGTATTTCATATATCTTCTCCTGTATGCCCGCCTGTTGACAGCCTGCCTTTCTTAAGCATGCCTATTCATGCTCATCCCATCATTGCTGCCGGCCGGCTAAAATCCTGTATCTGTCCTGCACCGCTTTGAACGATCTGTATAAAGAAGCTTCAACTGATCAGATGAAGCGCCACGCGTATCCAGGGCACCCCGTCCTTATCGGTCAGAGGGATTCTGTATCCCTTGTTGGCCTCGACGCCACATCCGCCGCAAAGCCCGTCAGATAATGACATAAAAACTCCCCCTGACGGACGACCTCTATTATATCTTCTAATTCTTCAAAGCGAAAGGACTTTCTGCCTCCGTTTTCCATTCTTTTCCAGAATTTATCCATCTCCTCGAAGGTCATGTAGTACATTTTGTTGCGTGTCGTATAAAACAGCACAAAAAACGCGACTCCGCCCTGCTTTTCAAAATCCCGCATGAACTCGATCTGATGCTCATGCACGTTCTGTAAGGGAAATGTATCCGTCGCGCATTCCTTTGCGTCAAAGCAAACCGGGACCTCCTGGATCACGCCGATATAATCGACCGTCGATTTCTGGTCAAAATAGGCGAGCGTGATCTGCCGGGATTTATTCATTTCCACCGGCGTGATCGGTGTGGGGATCTTCTGGATCAAAGCAAGTCCCCGGGCGCGATACGCCTCATTGGTTCTGTTGATCATGTCCTCCAGCGTAGAGCCTCTGAGTCCATGACCGCCCCAGGTCGACATTTTTCTATCCCTCCTGATATTTCACCCTGTCTTTATCTGATGAGCTAAGGGACAAATGAACAAAGATTGCAAGTGTACTTGCAATTTTATGTTCATGGGTCCCGCCAAACATGAGGAAGTAGCCATTTTTCTTCGAAAAATGAGCGGATTCCGAATGTTTGAAGCGATTTCGGAGCGATTTTTCGCGTAGAAAGCGCGTAGCTCATGGAAAACTGCCCATTTGTCGGGCAACTCATCTGATGATTTGTCCGAATGCATCCTGACAGTTTATCCTATGAGCTTGCAAAAGTGAAAGATATTCGGGGTGTGCCATACGCATGGTAAAACAGACTCCCGGTGTTGCAGCCGATATGAGGCTGAATGCTGAACATAATAGTTTAATATCCGGCGCCGAAGGCATTCTTTAAGATCCGGATCTTATCTCCCAGGATCTCCACCACGTCATAGCGCACGCGTATATCCGGGCGGAAATCCCTGCGGTGCGTCAGCATATAATACTGCGACACGCCGATGATGCTGCGCTGCTTTGCGGCACCCACCGCTTCGCCGGGATACCCGTACTTTATGCTGCTGCGGTATTTGACCTCCACAAAGCAGAGGGCATGATCCGTCTTGTCAAGGGCTATGATATCGATCTCGCCCGTACGGCAGCGAAAGTTCCGCTCGATCACCCGGTACCCCTGAAGTTCCAGAAAGCGTGCCGCAACTGCTTCATAATAAGCCCCGGTCTTTCGCTTGTTCCTCGCAGCGGGTTCCTTCCCCTGCGCGGCTTTGTTACGGGGTACAGATGAATGCTCATACCCTGCCGGCTTGTTCCGGGGCGCAGATGAAGGCTCATGTCCTTCCGCTTCATTCCTTGGGTTTTCATTTTCCCCGCCGGCAGAGTTCCCGCAGTCCTGTTTTGAATGATAAGTCATAAATTATTCTGAATCATTTCGTATTGCTGTATAAACTGTACCCGATAGAAAGGACATCATACTTTCCATCAGCAGAATTTCTTCAGGAAGCTCCGGCGGTGGATCGGAAGCAGACCGAACTCCCGGATGGCATCCATGTGCTGCTTTGTCCCGTAGCCTTTATGCTGCGCGAATCCGTACTGCGGATACTCACGGTCATACTCCAGAAGAATGCGGTCCCTTGTAACCTTTGCCAGGATCGAAGCCGCAGAGATCGAAGGGCATTTTGCGTCGCCTCCGATCACGGCTTTCTGCCGCCATTCCAGTCCGGGGATCATCTTATCGCCATCCACGAGCACAAGGGAATCCCCCGCGGAAGGGATATCGTCCAGCACATTCATGCTGAGGCTTTCACCGCGGAGCTTGAGATCCTCAATATGACGGTTATGATAAAGGGCCGTGCATTCCTCAAATGCCGCCCGCATGGCTTCAAAGGTCGCCTGCAGGATATTGATCTCATCGATCCGCTCCGGTCCCACGATCCCGATGCCAAATGCGAGAGCCGTTCGCACGATCTCCTCATAGAGCGCTTCCCGCTTTGCTTCCGAGAGCTTTTTGGAGTCATTGAGATATAAGATCTCCGCATCCCCGGGCAGGATGCAGCAGCCTGCGACTACCGGTCCGCACAAGGGTCCGCGCCCGGCCTCATCGATGCCGAACACAAAACGGGATGAACCGGTGAGCTCCTTCTGGACCTGCCACATGCCGGATAGCCGTTCCTGCTCCTTTTGAAGCTTCTTTTGCGCCTTTTCCCGTTTTAAAAGCTCTGCTGCCGCTCTTTTCTGCTGTCTTTCTTCTGAAGTCATTTCATTTTTCCGTTATGTATACTTACCGATCTCAGCCGAATCATTCATTCAACAAAGCTGAATGCCATTGCTTTTGCATCTTCCCTGGTGTTTACAGGGATTCCGATTTGCTCTGTATGCTGAATTATCTTTCTTTGAGATAAAGTGTGACGTAATTTATCACATGGAGGTGCTGCAAACGCACGCAGGAACCGTTCATCTCCAGGCTGAAAACCGGTTTCACCCTAAGGTGCTTTCTATTGTACCGGGTCTTTCAAGTGAGATCTGTCCGATCCTGCCGCTCCTGAAATCATCGATCACGAGTTTGGCAGCCCTTGCGTAATCCGGTACGCCGCCCTTTTTGATCGCGCCGCGTTTTGCCGCGATCAGATCCAAAAGCGCCAGCGGCTCCGGCTCCACTCCAAGTGTTGTACTCGCGAGGGCTTCGTTTTCGGAAAGCTTCTGTGCGAGCGCTTCCTCTGTGATCTCGTAGCGCGTAAACAGCTGCTCCTGATAGTCCCGGTTCAGTACGCCAAGCAGCCGGATCACCAGGTCCTCATGGTTAAAAACATCATCGCTGATGGCCCCGATCTCCGCCAGCGCCTCTGCCGTATGCTGATCGTCGAACTTCGGCCAGAGCACGCCGGGCGTATCCAGAAGGAGCAGTTCATTGTTGACATTGACCCACTGGTTGCCGCGCGTAACGCCCGGTTTGTTTCCTGTCTTCGCGGAGGCTTTGCCGAGCATCGAATTGATGAAGGTCGACTTTCCGACATTCGGGATTCCTAAGATCATGGCCTTTAAAGGCCTCAGCCCCGTGATCCCGCGGCGTTGATCCCGCTCGCGCTTTTCCTTTGCAAGCAGCTCTGTCGCCTTGCGGATCCGGTCGATGCTGTCGCGCTTCCTGCTGTCTAAGGCAATGCAGCTCGCACCCTCCGCTTTGAAGCTGTCGATCCACAGAGCCGTCACCTTGCTGTCTGCAAGGTCGGATTTGTTGAGCAGCACCAGCCTCTGCTTATCCTTACAGAGACGGCGGATGTCAGGATTCTGCGTAGCATAAGGCGCCCTCGCATCAAGCAGCTCGATCACGAGGTCCACCAGCTTTAAGTCCGCTTCTATTTTTCGTCTTGCCCGGGTCATGTGCCCGGGATACCAGTTCTGTATCGCCATAGTTTCCTGTTTCGCTTTTTCTTGCCGCCCACCTGACATAACAGACAAAGCGATGTTTCCATGCTTTTTTGGGGAGCAGGCAGGTTGCCGATAAAGCAGCTTCCTTACTTCAGCAGCCCGATCTCACTGACGGGCCGGATCTTCATCCAGAGCTTCCCCTTGATCGACCGCCGTTTTACGTTGCCTATATTGGGAAATCGGCTGTCTTCGGAGGAATCGGCATTGTCTCCGAGAACAAAGTATTCGTCCTTTCCGAGCTCGACTACATTCTCCGCAATGCCCGCAAGGCTGATGCTGCCGATCCTTTCATCGAGGAGCTTCTCGCCGTTGATGAAGATCACGCCGTTCATGATCTGCAGAGTCTCTCCGGGCAATCCGACAACGCGCTTCACATTGAGCTTCTCAGAGTCAGCCCGTTCAAACAGCACGATGTCAAAGCGGTCGGGCCGGCTCAAGTCATATTTCAGCCTGTCTACAAGGCATACATCCTCTGCGCTTAAGACCGGCGACATGCTCTGCCCGTTGATGATCGTCTGACCCATGAAGGCATAGACCAAAAACCATGCCAGGGAGATCAGTACGATCACATAAACGATCCCGCGGATAACGCTCCGCAGGATCGAATTATCTTCATATGTGAACAAATCCATGCTCAT
>CAMNFX010000073.1 GCA_946537585.1 uncultured Lachnospiraceae bacterium | reverse complement strand
GCGTAGAAAGCGCGTAGCTCATAGAAAACTGCCCATTTGTCGGGCAACTCATTATTATATTCAGAAGAACAGGAATTACTTATACACCGAATGCCTGTGCCCAGTACCAGGAGCCGTTGGGTGCCTGGAAAATGGCAACGCCCATGGTGTTGAAATCACCGGATTCGATGTTCGCGCGGTGAGTGGGAGAATCCATCCATGCCTGCACGACCGTGTCTGCGTTGTAGTATCCCTTGGCCAGGTTCTCGCCGAACATGATCGCGCTGTTGACGGTCCACCATTCGGTATTATTGGGACGGGTGTGCGAGAAGCTTTCGGCAGCCTCCTGCGCACGCACCTGCGCTGCCTGCACCAGACGTTCATCCCAGTCAAGCGGGCTCAGCCCGGCATCTGCACGCCGGCTGTTGACGAGCTCCAGGGTGCCCCGGGCCTGTGAAAGTGCATCCTCGCTGGATTCTGCGGCGCCGGCAAGAGCAATGGCAGCGTCATCAATATAGTGGATATCTCCTTCTTCCGACTGGTCACGGGAAGCGGCGGTGCTGTCCAGCTCCGCTGTCTCGTTGAGCTTCGGCTGGCTGACATAGAAGCCGATCGCCGCAGCCAGCGCTACTGTAAGTGCTACTATTCCGATCAAGATTTTTCTGTTCTTCATTTGGATCACCTCTGAGACCTGTTTACAGTCTTCCTTATCCTTTGATGGCCCCATTATAACAGGGGAAGAGACACAAAACCGTCACAGATAAGGGCATATCAAATATTTTTTTATTTATGATTAATCATAGCATTCCGCAAAATTGTTTGCAACAAATACCTTCTGCCGATGAAAGCGTGATATTCAGCGCCGGGTCAGGGTTCGGCCGCTGTCTGAAAATATTGGAACATAACCGAAACATAAGCTGTGCTGATACTGAATCAAAAAGGATTTTGTGCTATACTGATATAATATGAAAAGCCATGTAAACGATCAGCATCATTCATTTAAGAGCGGAATCCTTCATTTGTTTCGAAGGGCTGCGTTGTGTTTGCTGATGACTTTATTTGCATCAGGCATGATTGCCTGTGGCAGCTCCGGCGGGTCTTCAGCACAGACAGAAGCTGCAGAGGATGTAATCGGATCGAGGGATTCGACGCCGGTGATCCTGGTTCCGGAGCAGCCGGGTAAGGATGTTCTTGGAAATGAAGAGGCAAAGCTGGATATCTCCAACATCAGTGAGGGATATATCAGTGCAGCTTATTTCGGCGATGCGGCGAAGGTCAAGGTACAGATCACGGCTGACGATCATCTGACCTACACCTTTGATTTAAGGCCGGACGGGAGCTGGAATGTATTCCCGCTTTCTACGGGTGACGGGCATTATGTGATCGGCGTTTATTCCAATATAGAAGCAACCATGTACGCCGAGGTCTTCAGCACGGAGCTGGATGTTGTCCTCACGGATGAATTCGGACCCTTCCTCTATCCCAACCAGTATGTCTGGTTTACGGAGGATACCAGAGCGATTAAAAAGGCTTCGGAGATCTGCCGCTCAGCTGATACGGACCTTGACTGTGTTACAAAAATATACGACTATGTGGTCGGCCATGTGGTCTACGATCAGCAGGAAGCGGAGAGTGTGCAGAGCGGTTATCTTCCGGATGTGGACGAGGTGATGGATACCGGAAAGGGCATCTGTTTTGACTATGCCGCTCTGGTAGCGACCATGCTCAGGACCCAGCAGATCCCGACACGCATGGAGATCGGCTATGCCGGTACGGCATACCATGCATGGATCTCCTGCTATGTCGATGAGGTCGGCTGGATCAACAGCCTGATCTATTTTGACGGTGAAAACTGGTCGATGATGGATCCGACCATGGCAGCCAGCCAGGGAGAGAAAAAGCTTAAAAAATTTATCGGAGACGGCACAAACTACCGGATGCTGTATCTATATTGACATAAAACAATAGAAAGTATTTTGTCTATAGCGTTGAATATAATGTAAAAAAATGCTATTATTTTATGATAAACGCTTAAAGCGCCCCTGGCCTGATCCGGGATGGACCCCGGTACGTGAAGGTGAGCTGAAAGCTGATTGCGAGGACAGAGAATATGACGGATAAAGAACTGCAGAGACTGCGCAGACCTGAATTGCTGAGCCTGTTGCTGAATGAGGAACAGGAAAATGAATTCCTTCGGGAAGAGCTTGCAGATGCAAAGGAGAAGCTGAACAGTAAAAATATACTGTTGGAGGAGAGCGGATCGATCGCTGAGGCGTCTCTCAGGATCAACCGTGTCTTTGAGGCAGCGCAGAAGTCTGCGGATCAGTATCTCGAAAACATCCAGAGGATCCATGCAGAGGCAGATGACAGGGCCAGGATGATCGCCGACGCCGCCGAAAGCAAGGCGCAGGTAATGCTCCAGGAGGTCTCAGCCCGCTGTGAAGCAAAAGATGAGGAGACCAGGACACGCTGTGAGGCTCTTGAGGCTGAGACAAAGGAAAGCTGTGACAGGCTCCGTGCGGAAACGGAAGAATATTGCAGCAGGCTGAAGGCAGAGACGGAGTCTGAAACGCAGACAAAGGCAGAAGAGACGCATGAACGCTGCAGCCGGCTTCTTCGTGAAACAGAAGACAAGTGCCGCGCTGAGGAGGAAGAGACCAAAGCACGCCTGGAAAAGCTGGAGGCGGATGCAAAAACGCGGGCGGAACAGGTTGCCGAAGACTGCCGGATCATGAAGGAAAAGGCTGAGCAGGAAGCCAATGCATACTGGGATGAGGTCACACGTAAGGTCAGCACCCTGCTTGAGGAGCACCCGGAGCTGAAGGGCATGATCGATCCGAAAACGAAGTAAGATCATTATATATCTTTATTAATCAAACGGCCTGCGATTAGAGAGCAGGCGTATCATATCGTTTCTGAAGCAATGTAACGGTTTTGTATCCATTCATGTAGTAAGATACAGGTGACAGAAGGAGTATCTGTATCGGTTAAGACGCTGCATAAGTGGAAAGGTGATTGACAATGCTACATCGGCACAACCATCAAATTGAAGAACTGAACCGTATACGTCGTGAAGAACGTCGAAATTTACGGCTGCGGAGCCTGGCAGGCTTCGGAGCTGTTTTTGTTGTTCTTTACTCCTTCCTTCTTCCGGCATTCACGATGGAAAAACCCTCCTACTGCGGATATGAAGAGCATACTCACACGGAGGAGTGTTACGAGTACGTTCTGGACTGCCCGGTCACCGGCGAGACCGGCACCGTGATCTCCGCGGAGGAGTTCCGGAAGCTTCCGGGTGCGGCAGAGGCAAAAGCCGCTTTTGATAAAGCTGAAAATGCAGAAGATACGAAGCGTGAAACAGCTTCCCATATCCATACCGCGGACATCGATGATGATGTAGTAGTAAGCAGAGCGACTGAGAAGGCTGATTCTTCCCGCAGAGAGAAGGCAGACAGTAACAGATCTGACAGCAGGACTGCATCCCCCTCCGACTTCAGCGAGGAAGGAACGGATTTCTACTTTGAGCATGATCATGCAGGCAGCGGCCTTCCGGATGATCAGGAATTCGAAACCGAAAGCTTCGCGGTCGTTGATTCGAACGGCGCGGTCGAGTACGGCTTTGAGGAAGAATACATCATCTCCGAAGCAGATGCAGATGTAAGCTATGAGGAAGATCTGACTGCGGATGAGGCAGAAGAGGATGTCATCATCGACGAAGCCGAAGAGTCTGCCTGCGTCGACACAGAGGAACTCATCACAGACGAAGCTGCAGAGCCGGCAGATGGTACAGTGGGAGCAGCAGCTGATACTGAGGAGCTGGCGGATGACAGCTTTACTTCGGATGATGAGAGTGTTGCTGCTCTTGAGGATACACTGGCAGAAACAGACAGCACTTATGAATATGAAGCTCAGTCAGACAGTGAGGCAGCACAGTTTACGGAAGCTGGTTTTGAAGCTCCGGCAGTACCCGCAGACGGCAGCAGTGATGCAGCGGTCGAAGAAATCACAGCCGGCACGCATGTCCACACTGCGGCCTGCTACAAAAGAGTATGTGTATGCGGCATGGAGGCCCATGTGCACGGCCTGGAGTGCTTCATCGACCCGGAAGCGGATGTAGAGGATGAAGCGCTTCTGGAGGATCTCTTCCCGACCTTTGAGGAAAGCAGATCCAAAGACAGTTATGAATATGCGGCAAAGCTCGCGGAGTTCCAGAAGGGCTACCGCGAGAGCGTGAAAAACTATATGATCCTCGTCGATGAAGACGATGAGGAGACGATGCAGGGATATACCCGTTACGGCGACTGGGCAGGAGATGCCTACGCAGCAGACTGGAGCGCGCTCTTTGCGTCATTTACTGCGGAGCGGGCAGGCCTTGACATCGAAGGCTATGACCGGGAGATGCTGATGGACGCATATTCCTGGATGCAGCTTCTTCGTGACCGGGCAGTCGAAGAGGAAGAGATGACTGGAACGGATTCCCGGGTCTTCCGGGAGGTCGAGGATTATATCGGCATCCGCTTTTCGGATTACCTGGAGGAGGATGAGGACGGCAGGGAGATCTTAAGCCGGGCTTATTATGAGGAGGGACATCCGGCAGCTCCCACGGTCGGAGAGCTGGTGTTCCTGGACCTTGACGGAGACTTCGATGCCGATCATGTGGGTATCATTACAAATGCAGCTTTAAGCAAAAACAAAATGACTGTCATTGTAGGCGACATTGACGGTTTTGTCAGAGAAGAAAAGTACAGCTTTGACGATATGCAGATCCTGGGATACGCGAGGCTTCCGGAGACTAAAGAGGCGATCGGGAGAAACCGTTCCCTCGGATTTGAGGAAGACGAAGAGCTTCCAACAGAGGAAGACGAGGCTGATGCTGAGATGAGACGCCGCTTTGAGCTAGCGAGAGACTATCCCGCACAGGAGTTTGATGACCGGACCGAGACCATGCAGGTGAGCGTGAGTGCAAAGGTTGGCACCTTCCCGGCAGGGACTACGATGGTACTGACAGATATCTATGATGAGGAGACCCTCAGCGTGATCGCCGGCGCCATCGAGGAAGGCCGCAAGGTCAAAAGCGTCCAGGCTGTGGATATTACCTTCTACAACGAATACGGCGAGGAGATCGAGCCTCTGCTTCCGGTGCAGGTCAGAATGACCTCCCTCGAAGAAAAGCAGGCCGCTGCCGATCAGCTGAGCGTCGTACATCTCGATAATGAAGGCTCGACCGAGATTATGAAGGAAGAGGCGATCTCTCCGGAGAACAGCCTTGAGGCCTCCATCGAGATCAAGGGTACGGAAACAGAAAGTACGGCAGCAGAAATCGAGGAGATTACGAAAGCGGGAACGGAAGAAACGGATCTCATTGACGCCGAAACAGCCGGAGTATAAGGGCAAAAGCCACGGCTATACATAAAGTGGAGGAAGAAAACACAGAACTGATTTCACTGAGGGCTCAGCCCTTTTGATATACAAGAGGCAGGTGCGGTATGAGCAATCTTTTAAAAGAAGCTGAAAAACTGAACCGAAAGAAAAAAAGAACGTGGCTGCGCCGGTTCCTGATGGGACTCGGCGCCCTTGCCGCGATATTTCTGGTCTTTATCGGCCTTCTGCTTCCGGCAACGACCCGGGATGAGGGCCTGCAGGCTGCTGCCGGGAAAAAGGAGGGAGTGTACAGCGTACTCGATCCCGAGTTCTGGGCGGATGCCTTCTCCATCTATGCTCTCGTCGGATCCTCTATCGAGGAGAACATCCTTGCAAGCGACGGAAACAACTATCATATCTCCGTCCGCTGGGAAGAGGACGCCGGCATCCCCGACGGCTCTTCCCTGAGTGTCGATGAGATCCTGGATCAGGATGTTTACGATCAGTATGTTTCAGATACCGCTGCAGCTCTTGGCGTAGAACCGGAGACGATCTCCTATGCCCAGTTTTTTGATATTTCCATCCTGGATAAGGAGGGCAGGAAGATCCAGCCGGCCGAAGGAAAGAGCGTCGATGTCAGGATCGAACTGGCGGAGAAACTGTCGGATTCCGCCAGAGCGGTCCACTTTTCGGATGACGGTGCCGTGGATGTCCTGGATGTGACCCTCGGTGCGATGGAGACGGAAGAGACACAGAACGTATCAGAGAACGGGGCAGTTCCGGAAGACACTCTGGAAAGCGCTGCTCCGGAGGGGCCGGAGATCGCAGGCGGTGAGGACAGTGATCCTGCAGCGGAGCCGGTATCGGGAACGGAAGGCGGGACTGCGCAGATGAAGAGCACGGTCAGCTTTGCCGCGTCCTCCTTTTCCGTGTACGGTATTGTGAATCTTGACTCTGCAGAAACCGCCTCCTCTGTTGAGGAACTCAACGGAAACAGCTATTATCTGTCGATGGATAATGGAAATGATCGATATTACTTTACCGATCCATTGGTTATGGTAAACAATGCATGGAAGTTTCAGAGAGCCATGACTCTTGACTCTGCAACCCGATTCTATTTTGAGGAATCAGAGCCGGATGAACAGGGCAATAGCTTCTATATCTACATATTCGATGCAGAGGGAAATCAAAAGTATGTCAATCTGGAAGAAACGAACAATCTGAGATATTACAAATTCGGTGATGATGCAGAGACAGCAACAAAATATACGGTTGAGGTCCATACGAACGGTGCACCCACATCTTTCGTGATCTATAAAAAAGCCCTGAGAGAATTCTATTACTGGAACAGAAACGGAAATTATTTTGAACTTGCGAAAGGTACCAATACTTCCGCACCCAAAAACAACAATACCAAGATCATTCTGACCAGAATCGGTGAGAATGAGACGGCTCCTTCCGATCCCTATGACCTCGACGGGCAGTCACTCGGTATTATCTGGAATGTGAATGATGTTTCCGGTTCCGGAATGCTTT
>CAMNFX010000072.1 GCA_946537585.1 uncultured Lachnospiraceae bacterium | reverse complement strand
ATGACGGACATCATCGTGAAGCAGCCGAAAAGCCCGAGGGCAAGCGTCAGGCTTCCTCCCGATGCCAGAACGATGATGAATCCTGCCAGCAGCCCGAGGATCAGGATCAGGCCGAGGACAGCAAGGATACGGCGAAGTGTCGGATGCTCAAGTATGCGCATAATATCACCTCATTCTTATCAGCCGAAGCTGTCGATCGCTTCGGACAGCTCTTCCCATTTCTGATAGAGCTCTTCCAGAACAGCAGCTATGCTGTTCTTTTTTTGCACCAGCTCGTTGAGCTTTGCGGAGTTGACGGCATTTTCGGGGAGCGACATCTGCTGATCGATCTCCTCCGAAGCCTGCTCGTTCTTTTCAATTTCCTTTTCACAGCCGGATAACGCGGTACGGAGCTTCTGCAGCTGCTGCTTGCGTTCCTTCTGCTCCTGGTAGGAGAGGGGAGCGGCATCTCCGGATGCTGACGCCGGACCTGCCGGCTCCTGCCCGCCCTCGGACCGGGCCGCTGAAAGGGCTTTACCAGTTTCCGTACCGGTATTTTCTGCGGGGGATTCCTTTCGCTCCGGCTTTCTGCCTTCCGGAATCAGGCGGCCGCTGACCGCCTTATCGGCGTCGAAATCAGGATCGGCCTTTTTTTCCAGATAATAATCATAATTGCCCTGGTAATTGACAAAGTGATGATGATCAAGCTCAAGGATACGGGTCGCCGTACGGTTGATAAAGTAACGGTCATGGGAGACATAGATCACGGTGCCTTCATAATTGCGCACGGCTTCCTCCAGGATCTCCTTTGAGATGATGTCAAGATGGTTGGTCGGCTCGTCGAGCAGGAGAAGGTTGGCCTTCGAAAGCATCAGCTTGGCCAGCGAGAGCCGGCCCTTTTCTCCACCGGAAAGGTCCCGGACCATCTTGAAGACATCCTCCCCTGTAAAAAGGAAGGAGGCCAGAAGGTTCCGGATCTCGGTATTGTTCATATTCGGGTAGGCATCCGATATTTCGTCAAAGACCGTATTATCCGGATCGAGGACATGGTGCTCCTGGTCGTAATACGCGGTCTCGACACGGGAACCGAATTCCAGTTCTCCGCTGTCGGCAGTCTCGCTGCCGTTGATGATCTTCAGAAGCGTGGTTTTGCCGGTTCCGTTCGGACCGATAATGGCGAGCTTTTCGCCGCGCTTTACATCCAGGTCGACACCTGCGAAAAGCTCCATGCTTCCATAGGATTTGGACAGACTGTCAGCAAACAGCACATCCTTTCCCGACAGCTTGGAGGGAGTGAAGTGAAGCCGCATGGCGTCATCCACATCAAAGGGCTTTTCCACGCGCTCGATCTTTCCGAGCATCTTTTCCCTGGATTCGGCACGCCTGATGGATTTTTCCCGGTTAAAGCGCCGCAGCTTTTCGATGACCTCCTGCTGATGCTTTATTTCTGCCTGGTTGTTGAGCCAGGCGCGCATCTGGTCCTTGCGAAGCGCTGCTTTTTTCTCGGCAAATGCGGTATAGTTTCCTGTATAAAGCCGCGCATGGCCGTTTTCAATGTCCAGGACCTTGTTAACGATGCGGTCCAGGAAGTACCGGTCATGCGATACGATGATCACTGCGCCCTTCCAGCCGCGAAGATACCCCTCGAGCCAGCTGACAGAGGCGATATCCAGGTGGTTCGTAGGCTCATCAAGGATCAGGATATCGGGCGCATCCATCAGCAGACGTCCCAGGGAAAGCCGGGTCTTCTGGCCGCCGGAGAGGACGGGGACCTTTTTCCCGAATTCGTCCTCCTGAAATCCGAGCCCCTTTAAGATGCCGGTGACGTTGGAACGGATCGCATATCCGCCTTCGGACTCAAAGCGGTGGGACAGGGCAGTGTAGCGGTCGTAGTCCTCCTCTGTATGCATATCAAGCTCCATGGAACGAAGCTTCTGCTCGATATCGAGGAGCTCCTGCTTGACACTTAAGACCTCCTCATAGATCGTCCGGTCCGAGGTGATATCCGGGATCTGCGAAAGATATCCGATGCGCACGTCCTTCGGAATGACTACCGTGCCGCCGTCGGGACGCTCCTCTCCGATGATCAGCTTCAGGAGTGTAGTTTTGCCTGCTCCGTTGATTCCGGTAATAGCGAGCTTGTCGTGCGCTTCAATATGGAACGAAACATCCCGCAGGATATCCCGTCCGTCATAGCTTTTATTCAGATTGTTTACGGAAAGTATCATTTTTGAGTGTTCAGTCAGCTGGCCGGCAGCATACGGCCGGCAAATGTGTGTGCGTTATCCGGGGTATTGTACCACACAAAGCCTTCCCCGTCCATGAGAGAAGCGGATCCGGGGCAAAATATAGGGCGGCGGCAGGCGCCTTCGGAAGCCTGCGGCCAAGGGCCGCCCCGGCTGTTTAGAAAGTCGTAAGAAATGACATGGATTCATAATTTGTAACCCTCCGGCTGTTGTAGTAAGATATAAATGTAAACCTATGTCCTGATTGTGGATTCGCCTCGTTTTCACGGCCGGATCCCTTCAAATGCAATGCAGGAATATACCGGGCCCGGACGTATCCGGTGACAGTATCCATCGATGAAATTTACCAAAGACGCGGTCAATGACCGCCTGGAAGAGATCATATACGGCGACATCAAAGCAGAGAATCAGCGCATTCATTTCATGAAGCTGCTGATCGTTTTCGTGTGCCTTCTTTCCGCCTTAAGCCTTGGCTCCATGGGCATCGGCATGCTGCTCGGCATCATTGACAATGCGCCCGAGATCGACACGCTGACCTTCTCCCCGCAGGGCTATGCCACGACGACCTATGACACGGAGGGCAACCTCATCGCGACCCTCGTGCAGGAAGGCTCCAACCGCGAGGAAGTGGTCTACGAGGAGCTTCCGGAGGACCTGATCAATGCGTTTGTCGCGATCGAGGACCAGCGTTTCTGGCAGCATAACGGCATTGACCCGAGATCCATCACACGTGCGGTCCGCGGCGTACTGACGGGGAATTCGTCTGCGGGAGGCGGTTCCACTCTGACGCAGCAGCTGATCAAGAACAATGTTTTTGCCGGAGGCAATGAAAAGGGCTTCCAGCTGTACGAGCGCAAGTTCCAGGAGTGGTATATTGCCCTGAGTCTTGAGAATCAGCCGGGAATAGAAAAAGAAGTGATCAAGAAGCAGATCCTGACGGACTATCTCAACACCATCAACCTCGGAAACAATACCCTGGGGGTCAAGGTCGCCGCAGCCAGATATTTCGGCAAAAAGGTGCAGGACCTCGATCTGGCGGAGTGCACCGTGCTCGCTTCCATTACCAAGAATCCTTCCCGCCTGAACCCGCTGACCCATCCGGAGGATAATCAGGAGCGGCGTCTGCAGGTGCTCAAAAACATGCTGGATCAGGGATATATCACCGAAAAGCAGAAAACGGAGGCGGAAAGCACTGCCGTTTATGACCGCATCAAATCCAACAACGAGATCGTGAAGGCGGATGATTCCGTCTACAGCTATTTTACGGATGCTCTGATCGATCAGTGTATAAAGGTGTTCAGGGACAGACTGGGCCTGACCGAGGCAGAAGCCAAGAACCTGCTTTATTCCGGGGGCTTAAGGATCATGACGACGCAGGATCCGAAGCTGCAGACGATCGTGGATGAGGAGGTCAACGATCCGGACAATTACGATACCGCGAAATACAGCTTCAAATGGCGCTGCTCCATACAGCATAAGGCAGACGGGCTCCGGCATTACAGCGAATATGATATTGAAAAGTACGCCAAGGATGTCAAGGGACGCGCGGGCTATGACGGCCTGTTCCGGAATGAAGAAGCGGTCACGGAGCTTCTGGATGAGTATAAGGCTTATATCATGGATGAGGAGGCAGGCGATGAGATCATCGCCGAAAAGCTGGATCTGACGCTTCAGCCGCAGGTGTCCTTTGTCCTTATGGACCAGAAAACCAAGGAAGTAAAGGCGATCAGCGGCGGACGCGGCGAAAAGAAGTATTCCCTGACCTTAAACCGCGCGAGCGGCGCGTACCGGCAGCCGGGATCGGCCTTCAAGGTCGTTACGAGCTTCGCCCCGGCCATCGAGGAAAACGGGGCTACACTGGCCACGACCTATTTTGACGCGGAGTATGAGCTTGGAAACAAGCGCTTCAAAAACTGGTGGAGAGACGGAGAGTATTTCGGCTATTCCTCGATCCGTGACGGTATCGAGTTTTCCATGAATATCGTTGCGGTCCGCTGCATGTACGAGACCGTGACGCCGCAGGCCGGTGTGAATTTCGCAAGAAAGCTGGGAATCACCTCTCTGACGGAGGAGGATAACAACCCGGCGACGGCGCTTGGCGGAATCACGAAGGGCGTGACCAACCTGGAGCTTACCAACGCCTTCGCGTCGATTGCCGACTATGGTATGTACGGCAATTATAAGCTGTTTACAAAGATCTATGATCACCGGGGCAATGTCCTGATCGACCTGGATGAAGATCCGAAAACACGCGTGATGAAGGATACGACGGCGTTCCTGCTGACGGACGCGATGCGGCGCTCCACCGAGTCCCATTCCAAATGGGCGAGGAGCTTTACGGTCAACAACACCTCGAGCCGCTCACATCTTGACAACATGGTATGCGCCGGAAAGTCCGGCACGACCACCAGAAACAATGATGTATGGTTTGTCGGATATACGCCCTATTACACGGCCGGCGTCTGGGCCGGATGCGATGACAATCAGTCCTTAAGCGACAACGCGACCGGCCAGTACAACGGCGGCACCTCCTTCCACAAGGATATCTGGCGGAAGATCATGACCAGGGTCCACGAGGGAATGACGGATCCGGGCTTCGAAAAGCCGGATAACATCGTAGAGCTGGAGGTCTGCAGAAAGAGCGGAAAGCTCCCGCATGCGGGATGCCGGAGCGATTACCGCAGCGGAAGCAATGCGGTGTATACTGAGTATTTTGATATCGATAATGTGCCGACGGAGACCTGTGACCACCACACCTCCTATGGCAGCATCATTGTCCCGTCTTCTGACGCGGGCAAGTATACGGATGACAGCACATGGACGCCGCCGGCACCGGATCCGGAGCCGGAGGAGACCCTGCCGGAGGAGACCTCCACAGACGAGATCTCTGACAGTCCGGCCGAAGGGCCTGGCATCTATGTGGCACCGGGTGTGGAGATCGGACCGCAGGCGGGTCCGGGAGGAATTTGAGTGTGAGAAGCGCAAGACATCTTTGGGAGAACAGGTTTTCTAAGAACCGGCTGATCATCGCGGGGATCGCGACGGTGGTGTTTGCCGGACTGATCATACACGGAGTCAGAAGCGGCCGCGGTACCTGGGATACTACGGGCACCACGGAAGCGGAAGAAGAGACGATCGCCGTCATAGAAACCATGTCGGATGAGGAGCTCGCCCAGATGCGTCTGGAGGAGCAGCTGCAGGATGCCACGGCATCCTACGGGCATCTCGGCATCGTCGAGGTAAGCGGATATATCAACGTCCGCAGGGAGCCCGACAGTATCGACATGAAAAACATTATCGGACGTCTGAACGACGGTGCGGCCTGCGATATTCTCGAGGAGGACGGAGACTGGGTCAGGATCCGTTCGGGCGGCATCGAAGGATGGGCTGCGAAGCGCTACATCCTGACAGACGAAGCGGCAATGAAAAAGGCGGCGGAAAATCTGGAGGACCGCGTGATCATTGACGCTGAGGTCATGAACATCCGTTCCGCGCCGGAGATCGACCCTGTGAATGTCGTCGGAAAGGCCAGACAGGGCGAGCGGTACCTCCTCGTCCGTGAAGAAGGCGACTGGGCATGCATTCAGGCGGATTTCAGCGATACAATGGATGAAGCGTGGATCAAGATCACTGCCGATGACGGCAGCGCCAACGGACATGTGGAGCATGGACTGGATGAGGCCAGGAAGCTGGATCTTCGGCAGATGGCTCTGACCCAGTATGATAATATCGTACTCGCATATACGGAAGGATATATCAACGTCCGTGAAGAGCCGAAGGACGACGGCATCAACAACATCTGCGGAAAGTTCTTAAGAGGCTGCGGCGCAGAGCTGCTGGACACCGTCGAAAATGACGGGGGGACCTGGTATAAGATCAAGTCCGGACCTGTGACCGGCTGGGTCAGCGCAAAGTACTGCCTGACAGGTCAGAGCGCGCGGGATACGGCACTTGATTTTGCGGTCCTTACAGCCGTTGTCAATGTGGATGCCCTGAATGTCCGCTCCGAGCCCTCACTCGATTCCAATGTATGGACATCGATCACAAAGAATCAGGCATATGAGGTCCTCGGTCAGCTGGACGGCTGGGTCCAGATCGAGCTGGATTCCACGGATGACGGAAGCGAAAATGATAAGGCATTCATCTCCACCAGAGACAACAACGTAGAGGTGCGCTACGGACTTCCCGAGGCCACGGAGTACTACCCGGCAGTGGAAGCAGCCAATGCGGCCGCTGCATACCGCAATTCTATTGTAAACTACGCCTGCCAGTTCATCGGAAATCCGTATGTCTGGGGCGGCACCTCGCTCACAAAGGGCTGCGACTGCTCCGGCTTTACCCAGAGCGTCATGGCGCACTTCGGGATCTACCTTCCGAGAGTCAGCCGTGACCAGGCGGGAAGCGGCGTCAGGGTCACATCAGACTCCATGAAGCCCGGTGATCTGGTATTCTACGCGAACAAGAGCGGAACGATCAACCATGTCGGCATCTACATCGGCAACGGACAGGTCGTCAACGCCGCATCGAGAAGAGCCGGCATCAAGATCTACCGCTGGAACTACCGTACCCCGGTCGCAATCAGAAACGTGATCGGTCCGTAATTAACCGGTCGCCGGAACCGGACGTCACAGACGAAAAGACCGCTTGCGGGCTTTTCGGAGGTGACGGAGGAAGTCTGCGATCAGCAGACAGACGCGTCATGAGGAAGAAGGGCCGAAGGCCCGGATTCCGAATGA
>CAMNFX010000071.1 GCA_946537585.1 uncultured Lachnospiraceae bacterium | reverse complement strand
GATACAGAAGTCGTAGAAGGACCCGGCGGCAGTGCGGAACAGGCGGCTGTGATCAGTGAGCAGACGGTGGAGCAGGTCGGACCGGGAGGCGCTCCGGAGGTCGGAGGAATGCCCTGATGGGAAAGATCTACTGCATTATGGGAAAGTCTGCCTCCGGGAAGGATTCACTTTATCAGGCGATCCTGAATGCCCGGCCGGAGCTTAAGACCTATGTCATGTACACCACAAGACCGCTTAGAGAGCATGAGACGGATGGAGTCTCCTATCATTTCTGTGATCAGGCGGCGATAGACGCCTTTGCAGCTGCCGGGAAACTGATCGAGTCACGGACCTATCAGACTGTATACGGTCCGTGGACCTATGCGACTGTGGATGACGGACAGATCGACCTTAGTGCCGGGGATTACCTGATGCCGGGCACTCTTGAGTCCTGCCGGAAGCTAAGAGCTTACTTCGGACAGGAGGCACTTGTGCCTGTTTATATCGAGGTGGAAGACGGTGAACGGCTGATCCGTGCGGTCCGCAGGGAAATGGAGGAGCCGGCACCGCGCTATACGGAAGTATGCAGGCGCTTCATCGCCGATACGGAGGATTTTTCAGAGGAAAAGCTGAAGGAAGCCGGCATTGTCAAACGATATCAAAACGATGACTTCGGTACCTGTCTGCAGGAGATCCTTGCGGACATCCGGTGACCGGCAGCAGAAAAGAGGCTTTATGACTTTTCAGGAGATACTCGGCAACGAACTGATCAAAGACCAGCTGAAGACTGCGATCCGTACACGCCGGCTGCAGCATGCCTATCTGCTCACCGGCGATAAGGGCATGGGTAAAAAAAGCATGACCGAAGCGTTTCTGCTGGAGCTGTTCTGTACATCGCCTGCAGAAGACGGCACGCCGTGTCTTTGCTGTCCATCCTGTAAAAAGATCCTCTCCGGAAATCATCCGGATGTCATATGGGTCAGCCACGAAAAGCCCGCATCTGTAAGTGTCGATGATATCCGCACCCAGATCACAGATACGGCGGATATCCGTCCTTACGAGGGAAGATATAAGGTTTATGTGGTTCCTGATGCCGAGAAAATGACTGTACAGGCGCAGAATGCGCTCCTGAAAACACTCGAGGAGCCGCCGGAGTATGTGATCATCTTCCTGCTCGCAGCTGATGAGAAGGATCTCCTGGATACGGTAAGATCCAGAACGGTAAAGGAAAAGCTGAAGCCCCTTACTGACAGTGTGATCCGGAACTGGCTGAGGGATCATCTTCGGGCAGATGATGAGAAGGCGGATGTCTGCGTTGCGTTTGCCCGCGGCAATCTCGGACGTGCCATCGAGCTGTACAGCAGTGAAAGCTTTTCAGAGTGGTATCAGCGGGTGATGAAGATCGTGAGAGGCATACGATCCATGAGCAATG
This sequence comes from uncultured Lachnospiraceae bacterium, assembly GCA_946537585.1. Classification (GTDB taxonomy): domain Bacteria; phylum Bacillota; class Clostridia; order Lachnospirales; family Lachnospiraceae; genus Avilachnospira. Next base: position 5,617 of record CAMNFX010000071.1, on the reverse strand, counting down.
CCGACATTCTGATCGAGATCGGAAAGCTCCGCAGCGAGTGTCCGGATCTGATGGAGGCACTGGACCTTCTGGAACTGTGGTACCGGGATCTGATGATGTTTATGATCACCAGGGACCTGAACGGACTTGCCTTTGCCGGAGAGCGCAAAACACTGATGGAGATGGCCTCTGTCAGTTCATATACAAAAGTACAGGAGATCATGGAGAGCATTGAGACCTGCCGCAAACGGCTGAGGGCCAATGTCAATCCGGATCTCTCGCTGGAGCTCCTGCTGCTCAGCATGAAGGAGCGATGATTTAAGGAGAATTATATGGCTACAGTAGCAGGCGTGCGGTTCCGCAGGGCGGGAAAGATCTATTACTTTGCGCCCGGCCGTCTGGAATTGAACAAAGGAGATAAAGTAGTGGTGGAAACTTCCCGCGGCATCGAGTTCGGGGAAGTGATCGTAGAGCCGCATGAAGAGCCGAACGACAAGATCGTGCAGCCCCTTAAGGAGGTTATGCGTCTGGCAACGGAAGAGGATATTTCCCGTGCGGCGGAGAATAAAAAGAAAGAGATACAGGCCCTGGATGTCTGCCTGCAGAAGATCCACAAGCGCGGTCTGGAAATGAAGCTGATCGACTGTGAATACACCTTCGATAATTCCAAGATCCTGTTTTATTTTACGGCAGACGGAAGGATCGACTTCAGGGATCTCGTAAAGGACCTGGCTTCGGTATTTCATACCAGGATCGAGCTTCGGCAGGTCGGCGTACGTGATGAGACCAAGATCCTCGGGGGCCTGGGCTCCTGCGGAAGGGAGCTCTGCTGCCATTCCTATCTGGCGGATTTCGTGCCTGTCTCTATCAAGATGGCAAAGGAGCAGAACCTGTCCCTCAACCCGGTCAAGATCTCCGGCGTCTGCGGCAGGCTGATGTGCTGCCTGAAGAACGAAGAAGAGGTGTATGAGGAGCTGAACCGCAAGCTTCCGTCCGTAGGAGATGCGGTAGAGACGCCCGATGAGCTGCATGGCAGCGTGTCCTCAGTCAACATCCTGAAGCAGCTGGTGAAGGTGGTCGTCGACCTTCCCAATGATGAGAAGGAAGTCCGTGAATACCCCGTTTCCGAGATACGTTTCCAAAGCCGGAAAAAGAACCGCGGCAAGGATAACAGAGAGAAGGAACCGGAGGCAAAGGAAACAAAGGACACGAAGGAACGCGGCCGTTCCAGAGGACGCGGGAAAAACCGTGACGGACGAAAGGGAACACCGGAAGACGGCTCTGCCGATCGTCCTCAGGATATGAAGGAGACGGCTCCGGCCGATCCGGTATGAGAGACGACGGACGCGTCTCATTAAAAGACGGAGAGCGCATCGATGAACTGCAGCGGAACGGATACGGCATTATCCAGAATACCGGTGCATTCTGCTTTGGCATGGATGCGGTCTTACTGAGCGGTTTTGCCTGTGTCCGGAAGGCGGAGAGAGTTGTGGATCTTTGTACCGGCACAGGGATCGTACCGATCCTTCTCGAAGCAAAGACCGGCGGACGCAGGTTCATCGGCATTGAGATCCAGGAAGAAATGGCGGAAATGGCCGCACGGTCAGTACGGCTGAACGGACTGGAAGAAAAGGTAACGATCCTGCACGGAGATCTCAGGGAGCTTCTTGGAGGAAACGCCCCTGAGACGGCATCTAAGGGAGATGCCGGGGACAGCGCTCTTTTGCAGAGCCTCCTCGGAAAGACGGATGTTGTTACGGTCAATCCTCCTTATATGAAGGAAATGCACGGACTTCAGAACCCGGAGGATGCTCTTGCCATTGCCAGGCATGAAGTCAAATGTACGCTGGAGGATGTCTGCGGCGCTGCGGCGCGGCTGCTTCGCTCCGGCGGTCGTTTTTATATGGTCCATCGGCCGCAGCGTCTCGCGGAGATCATCACGGTTCTGAAAGGAAAACGCCTCGAGCCGAAACGGCTGAAGTTCGTACACCCCTATATCGACAGGGAGGCCAATATGGTGCTGATCGAGGCCGTTCGTGACGGGCGCACAGAGTGCCGGGTCGAAAAGCCGCTGATCGTTTATAAGGAAAAGGACGTCTATACAGACGAGATCTATGATATCTATGGATACTGAGAGAGCAGAAGGCGGAAAACTGTATATCTGCGCTACGCCCATCGGAAACCTGGGGGACATGACGCCCCGCGCGGTGGAAGCGCTGAAGAGCGTGGATCTGATCGCTGCGGAGGATACCCGGAATTCCATCCGCCTGCTCAATCACTTTGATATCCATACCCCTATGACGAGCTACCACGAGTATAACCGTTTTGAAAAGGCGGACGAGCTGGTTGCAAAGATGCTGCAGGGGACAAAGGTGGCGGTCATTACAGATGCCGGTACGCCCTGCATCTCGGATCCCGGTGAGGTCCTCGTGCAGAAATGCGTGGAGGCCGGGATCCCGGTCACAAGTCTTCCCGGACCCTCTGCCGTTATCACCGCTCTCACCCTGAGCGGTTTTTCCGTCCGCAGATTTGTGTTTGAGGGATTTCTTCCTCCAAAGCCAAAAAAGCGGGACCGCGCGGAGGCACTCGATCGCCTGAAGGCAGAAACGGGGACCATCGTGCTTTATGAGGCTCCCCATCATCTGAAGGAAACGTTAAAGGAGCTGGAGGCTGCCCTCGGTCCCGACCGCAGGATCGCCCTCTGCCGCGAGATGACAAAGCTTCATGAGGAAGTGGTCCGGACCACGATCCGGGAGGCCATAGAGCTCGAACCCCGCGGGGAGTATGTTCTTGTGATCGAAGGGGCGGATCCGGAAAAGCTGCAGGCAGAGACTGCTGCCCGTTTTGATGAGCTGAGTCTCGAAGAACATGTGCAAAGCTACATCGATCAGGGCCTCGACAGAAAGGAAGCCATGAAGGCTGCCGCAAAGGACCGCGGCCTCTCCCGGAGGGACGTCTATAACGCTTTGCTGAAATCGGAAGCATAGGTTATAGAAAGATAAGAGTATTTTAAAGAAAAATTATAGAATTAAAATTATTTTCTGATATAATGATGATTCGGGCAGAACGGGTGCAGTCTATGGCTGTCCATCTTCGAATCGCTTCCCGTATCTGTCAAAAGTAAACATAAGGAAACCGTGTTTTACGGGCTTTGCCCGTTTCACCCGTATACATGAAGCTGACGCATCCCCTTCACCCAATTGGGCTCGTGCCGCTTGGTTTCATAGTATTATGCAGCTTCCGCAGGAGGTTTATAACGTGAAAAATCTTTTGAATATAGTTTTACTGGGTGCGGCCGCCATGCTTCTCTTCGGCTGTTCACCGTCCAACATTAAGGCATCCCAGAGTATCGAGATCCCGGCAGGAGCAGTGATCGAGACCGGAACCCAGGAAACCTGGACGATGCCGGAGAGCAGCAAGTACGTGATCCCCGAGAATGCGGAGACCGGTGAAATGGGCGGACCGGGTGCCATGGATACAACGGCAGTCGATTATTCCTTCTATCCGGACAGCAAGCAGCCGGTGATCGCAGACGGCGAGACCGCGATCACGCAGGTCATCATCTACAAGGCTGTACTCGGCGGTATCGACCAGGACTTTGATGCGGTCGAGGAGTGCAATGCGGAGTCACTGATTGCGGCCATGATCAAAAACGGCGCGATCAAGGATAACTGCGAGGTAGTCAGCTTCGATGTGGCGGACGGGATCGGCGAGCTTAAGCTCAGCGCGCTGAACGGCGTCTACTATAAGGCGACGGAGGAAGAGGTCGTTGCCAGCGTGGTCAACACCTTCATCGATAACTTCAGCTTAAAGGGTCTGAAGCTGACCGTCGGAGACAAGGACTACGGTGAAATGGGATTCATCAGTGACTATGATGTCTGATGATTATGTATTTTAAAAACAGATAAAGTGTGCTAGAATTGACGGATACGGTACCCGGAAGGGACTGTATCCGTTTATGTTTTATAGAATGGCGCGGCCAAAGCAGCGGTCATTTCCGCACGCAGCCGGCGGCAGCCAGTGTGAGGAGGGCATAGTTTATGAGAAAAACAGCCGAAAAGAAACCATATTATATCACGACAGCGATCGCCTATACATCCGGCAAGCCGCATATCGGCAACACCTACGAGATCGTACTGGCGGACGCGATCGCGCGTTTCAAGAGAGAACAGGGCTATGATGTCCGCTTTATGACGGGCACAGATGAGCACGGACAGAAGATCGAGGAGAAGGCAGTCGCAGCAGGCGTGAGCCCGAAGGCATACGTGGACGAGGTTGCTGCCGTGATCCGTGATATCTGGGATCTCATGAACACCTCCTATGATAAGTTCATCCGTACAACAGATGAGCAGCACGAAAAGCAGGTCTCCAAGATGTTCCGCAAGATGTACGAAAAGGGCGACATCTACAAGGGATATTATGAGAGCTGGTACTGTACGCCCTGTGAGTCCTTCTGGACAGACAGCCAGCTGGTGGACGGCAACTGCCCGGACTGCGGACGTCCGGTACAGAAGGCGAAGGAAGAGGCGTATTTCTTCCGTATGAGCAAGTATGCGGATCAGCTGATCGAATATATCAACACGCATCCGGAGTTTATCCAGCCGGCAGCCCGCAAGAACGAGATGATGAACAACTTCCTCCTTCCGGGCCTGCAGGATCTGTGCGTTTCCCGTACCTCCATCAAGTGGGGCATCCCGGTCGAGTTTGATGACAAGCACGTCATCTATGTCTGGCTGGATGCGCTTTCAAACTATATTACCGGCTGCGGTCTGGATCTCGACGGCGACATGCCCGACGAGGCTGCTGCGTATGCCGGCGGAAAGTACGGCATGGGCGAGGCCAACGAGGAGACCCGCGGCATCTATAAGAAGTACTGGCCGGCGGACCTTCACCTGATCGGCAAGGACATCGTCCGCTTCCATACCATCTACTGGCCCACCTTCCTGATGAGCCTGGATCTGCCGCTTCCCAAGCAGGTATTCGGACATCCGTGGCTGCTGCAGGCGGACGGCAAGATGTCCAAGTCCAAGGGCAACGTCCTCTATGCGGATGATCTGGTCCATGTATTCGGCGTGGATCCGGTCAGATACTTTGTTCTGCATGAGATGCCGTTTGATAATGACGGCAGCATCAGCTGGGAGCTGATCATGGACAGATACAACGCGGATCTGGCCAATGTCCTCGGAAACCTGGTATCCCGTACCGTTTCCATGACCAACAAGTATTTCGGCGGTATCGTTGAGACCAACGATGTTGAGGAAGAGGTGGATGACGATCTGATCAGCACCATCCTTGGCTGCGTGGATGCCGCAGAGGCCAAGATGAATGAGCTCAGAGTTGCAGACGCGATCACCGAGACCTTCAACATCTTCCGCCGCTGCAACAAGTACATCGACGAGACCATGCCATGGGCACTGGCAAAGGATGAAGCAAAGCGCGAGAGACTGAAGACCGTGCTTTACAACCTGACCGAGGGCATCACCATCGGCGCTTCCCTTCTGTACAGCTTCATGCCGGAGACCGCGGAAGCGATCTTAAAGGAGCTCAACACCGAGAAGAGAGCCTTCGAGGAAATGGATACCTTCGGACTGTATCCGAACGGCAACAAGGTCACGGAGAGCCCGAAGATCCTCTTTGC
>CAMNFX010000070.1 GCA_946537585.1 uncultured Lachnospiraceae bacterium | reverse complement strand
CATTAACAGTATAAGAGAAACCTCAACTGATTCTCAAGCCCTGACTTGAGGTTGAGTTGAGTTTTATGACTTATCTTTCATCTGTTGCATTCTGCGTATTTTTTGAATACAATAATAGTCTGTATTAGCGTCAGATAACATTTCGCGCGGCAGCTTCCGCGTTAGGGATATATGAGAGGCATTGTTTATGGCACGTAAAAAAGAAAAGAGATTTCCCTTCGGTCTGCTCTTCCTGTTTCTTCTGCTGCTTGTGATCGTGGTCCTGGTGGTCCTTCGCATCCTGAAGCCGAAGGACAGTATCGTGACCGAACCGCTGTCTACGGTTTCCACGGAAACACCGACTTATGCGGATATCTATATCGATACGAATCTTGTCGGCACCGTCATGCCCGGCGATGTTTACTATGTGGTGCCGAAGGCAGCCGGCGAGATCCGCGAGATCTTCGTGCAGCAGGGCGACCACGTTTCCGAGGGCGACCCGATCTGTACGATCGACAATCAGAAGCAGATCGATGCTGCAAGGATCTCCATGGATGCGGCGCAGGTGCAGGTGACGACTCTGACCGAGAGCGTGGCTCTTGCGAGGACCAATCTTGACCGTATGGCGGCGCTCCGTCAGACGGGCGATGTTTCCGCACAGAGCTACGAGCAGACGAAGAACGCCTATGACCAGGCTGTATCCGGTCTTGAGGGAGCCAAGCTCCAGTACGAGGGCGCAAAGCTCCAGTACGATACCCAGGTCGAATTTGCGACCGTGACCTCCCCCGTGAGCGGCACTGTGGAGTCGACGGATATGAGTCTCAATGCCATTGCGTCCCAGACCACCCCCCTGGCGGTGATCTCTTCTCTCGATGTCGCAAAGCTGGAGTTTTCCGTGACGGACCGCCTGCTGGAGGCTCTCTATATCGGATCGAAGATCGAGGTGGAGCGCCAGGGACAGACTTACCCCGCGCATGTGACCAAGATCTCCCGGCTTCCCAATCAGCAGACCGGGCTTTATCCGGTCGAGGCGGCCTTTGACGGTCTTCAGACCATGGCGAGAGGAACCGCGGTCAAGGTGGTCTTCGTCTCCGAGAAGGCGGAGAATGTCCTCACCGTCAGCACCGACAGCATTTACTATGACGGCGGCAAGTCCTATGTCTATACCTTAAGCTATGATGACGAGGACGAAGAGCAGGAGGAGGGCGTCCTCATCTCCGAGAACAATGTCGCCGGAACCGTTCATAAAAAAGAAGTCGAGACCGGCCTTTCCGATGTCGGAAGGACCCAGATCGTCAGCGGGATCACACAGGAAGATGTGGTGATCCGGACCTGGACGTCACAGCTTTATGAGGGCGCCAAGGTGCAGGCGCGCGTGACGGAGGACAAATAAATGATCAGAGTCACAAAATTTGTCCTGAAGCGGCCGGTCACGACGCTGCTGATCGTGCTTTCGCTGTTCTTCTTCGGCGTCATGTCGATCTTTTCTTCCAAGCTGGAGCTGACCCCGGAGATCAACATGCCCATGCTGGTGGTCATGACGACCTATCCCGGCGCAAGCCCCCGTGATATCGATGAACTGGTCACCAAGGAGATGGAGGAAAATGTCGGCACCTTAAGCGGAATCGATACGCTCACCGGCATTTCCAACGAGAATTTCTCCATGGTGCTTCTGCAGTATGAATACGGTACGGATATGGACAACGCCTATTCGGACCTTCGTAAGCGCGTGGACCAGGTGGTAACAAACCTTCCGGAGGATGCGGACGACCCCGTGATCTATGAGCTCGATGTGAACCAGCAGGCCTCCATGTATGTCACCGTCAAAAACTCCGGCGTCAACAACATCCTGAACTATGCCAAAAGATATGTGGTGCCGGAGCTTGAAAAGCTTTCCTCCGTGGCAAGTGTCGATGCTTTCGGCGGGCAGCAGGATTATATCCGCATCTGCCTGAGCGCCGAAAAGCTCTCGAGGTATCATCTCGACATCAACTCCGTCGCGCAGCTCGTAGGTGCCGCTTCGTTTACGATCCCGGCAGGCTCGACCGGTGTCGGCAGTACGGATATGAGCGTTTCCGCAGGTGTAAAATACAGGACTCCGGAGGAGCTGAAACGGATCCCGATCACCTACGGCGCCGGCAACATCATCTATCTCGAGGATATCGCCGACGTTTACCGTGCCCAGGAAAAGCAGAGCGCGGTCGGACGTTATAACGGCGAGGATGTCGTCATGCTGGGCTTAAACCGCAACCAGAAGTACACGGCGGTCAATGTCTCCAGTGCGGCCAAAAAAGTATTTAAGCAGATCGAGGAAGCCGATCCCAATGTGGAATTCGTGATCATTAACGACAATGCTGACCAGATCTTAAACTCCATCAGGACCATGCTGGAGACCATGGCAGCAGCCGTCGTGATCTGTACCATCGTTCTGTTCCTGTTCTACGGCGACGTAAAGGCTTCTCTGATCGTCGCGACCTCGATCCCGATCTCCATCATGACCGCGTTCGTCATGATGTGGGCGAGAGGCTATTCCCTGAATGTCATCACCTTGGGCTCCATGGTCTTAGGCGTCGGCATGATGGTCGATAACTCCATCGTTATCCTGGAGTCCTGCTTTCGGTCCATGGAGGAAAATCCCGGTCAGAGCTTTCAGGACTATACCCGCTCCGCTGTGGACGGAACCGGGATCGTGGCTGCTTCTGTCTTCGGCGGTACGCTGACCACCTGCGTGGTCTTTCTGCCGCTGGGATTCCTGGCGGGCCTCTCCGGACAGTTCTTCCAGCCGCTCGGCATGACCATCGTCTTCTGTATGGTGGCATCCCTGCTGTCCGCGATCTCGCTGGTGCCGCTTTGCTATGTGTTCTACAAGCCGGTGGAGCGCGAGAACGCGCTCGCCTATCATTTTATCCGGGGGCTGCAGGGCGGTTACCGTGATCTGATGGAAGGCATCATGCAGCATAAGCGGATCACTGTACTGGTGACGCTGCTGCTCTTTGCCGGGTCGATCTTCCTCGCGACGCAGCTCGAGGCAAAGCTGATGCCCGAGATCGACCAGGGCCAGGTCAGCATCAGCATCAGTATGAAGCCCAACCTGAAGCTGGAGACCCAGGAGGAGACCTACCGGAAGATCGAGGAAATGATCAGTCAGGACGAGGATCTCGACCACTACATGATCTCCTCCGGCTCAAGCTTCCTGACGGGAGGCTCTGCAAGCCTTACGGCCTACCTGAAGAAGGACCGCATCAAAACCACGGATGAGACCGTGGAGCTGTGGAAGCGGATGCTGCAGGACGTGGATAACTGTGATTTAAGCGTATCCGCCTACTCCCAGACCAGCATGATGAACTTAGGGTCGGGATATACCCAGACTCTGGCCGGCTCGGACTATGATGCCTTAAAGGCGGCAGCAGACAGGATCACGGATCAGCTCGAAGGAGATCCGAGACTTACCGGCGTCGCATCCTCCTTGGGCAATGCGGCACCGATCATCAAGATCAATGTGGATCCTGTCCAGGCGGCAGCCGAAGGCTTTGTGCCGGCACAGGTATCGGGAAGCCTTTATACCATGCTCAACGGCACGGAGGCTGATAAGATGGATATCGACGGAGAGTCGCTTTCGATCCGTGTCGAGTATCCGGATGATCAGTTTGATACCATCAACAAGGTCAGGGATATTCAGCTGACCGCTCCGAGCGGCAATACGGCCTATCTTAAGGATATCGCAGATATCACCTTTGAGGACAGCCCGCTGTCGATCCGGCGCTCCGACAAGCAGTATACCGTCGAGATCACGGGCGGCTATACGGACCTTGCGGACCGGATGACCGCACAGGATATCCATGACAATGTGATCCTGCCCAATCTCACGGACGGCATTCAGGAGAAGGCGAACAGCCAGACAGAGATGATGAATGAGGAATTCGGAAACCTCTTCCGCGCGATCCTGATCGCAGTCTTCCTCGTATTCGTCGTCATGGCGGCACAGTTTGAATCCCCACGGTTCTCCTTCATGGTCATGACCACGATCCCCTTTGCCATGGTCGGATCCTTCGGCTTCCTGTGGCTTCTGGACATTCCGCTGACCATGCCGGCCCTGATCGGATACCTCATGCTGATCGGTACCGTCGTCAACAACGGTATTCTCTATGTGGATACGGTCAATCAGTTCCGTGATGAGATGCCGCTCGAAGACGCTCTGATCGAGGCAGGCGCCATCCGTCTGCGCCCGATCCTGATGACGACCATGACGACTGTTCTCGCCATGCTCCCCATGGGACTCGGCCTCGGAGACAGCGGGGAGCTGATGCAGGGACTTGCGATGGTCAACATCGGAGGACTCCTGACATCTACGATCATGGCGCTTTTAGTGCTCCCGGTCTACTATTATTATATGACCGGCCGGAAGAAGCGCGAGGAACTGCAGCGGCAGCTCGAGGCTGCGGCCGAGGCGTCCGTCAAAGACGCAGGTCAGGAAAGCCCGGAATAAGCTGCCTTTTGGATGATTTTTACGCCTGCCCGGCATGTTTCCGGACGGCAACGGAGGCTTTTGGTCTATGGAAAAGAATATATTAAGAAGAATGAGGATGACTGCCACAGTGCTCGGCGCAGCCCTGATTGCGTGCTCCCTTCCGGCGGCTGCATTTGCCGCAACGCCTCCCATGGCGCATACCGAGGAGGAGTGGGCTCACCTGAGGGACAATGCCCTCGAATGGTATGAGATCGAGGATCTGATCCATGAGTATAATGCTACGGTACTGAAAAACCGCGAGGAGCTTTCCAAGGATGAACGCCGCAATATGGATGCGGAGAAGGTCCGGGATTATCTGCTTGATGAAGCCGATGATATGGATTCTCTTGCCGACAGCGCGGACAGCGCCATGGTTTCCGCAACCTACCGTACACAGGCGAATTCACTCCGCTCCCAGGCGGACAGCAATGTGACCGACTATGAGGTCATTAAGCTCGATTACGAAGTGATCGAGAAGAACCTCTTCCGCACGGCGCAGAATCTTTTCATCAGTTACTACAGCGCGCAGGCAAAGAAGGCGGGCGCGGAGGCAGGCGTTGCCTATCTTGAGCGTGCCTATGCCTCTGCCGTGAACCGTAAGAATGCGGGCATGGCGACAGAGCTTGACGTTCTGACTGCGCAGGAAAGCCTGGAGAATGCCAGGGCTTCCCTGGTCGCCGATGAGACCGAGATCCGCACCTCCTTCAATAACCTTCAGGTCCTGTGCGGCTGGTCCTATGACAGCATGGCCGAGATCGGCCCGCTTCCCGAGATCGATCCGAATTCTTTTGCCGGGATCGATCCGGACGCGGATCTTAATACCGCGCTTTCATCCAGCTATACTCTCAGGATCGACGAGATCAAGCTTAAGAATGCCCGCAGCCTTTATCCGGGACAGGTGGAGCAGTACGAGAGCCAGCTGGCATCCGATACCAACAGCTTCAAGGTTGCCTTCCGCGGGGCCTATGACAGCCTGATGAATGCTGCCTTAAGCTATAAGAACGCACAGTCGGACCATGCCCTGAAGGCACAGGATCTCGGGGCGGCGCAGAGGAAGCTCGGCCTCGGCCTGATCAGCCAGATCGAGTATGAAGGCGTTCAGAATGAGCTTGCTGCCGCGCAGACTGCGGAGCAGACCGCATATTACGGCATGATCAGCGCAAAGGCAGCCTATGATGCTGCCGTACGCGGTATTGTACAATAAAAGTCAGCGAGGCCGGACGCAGGCGACGCCCGGGCGCTGCCTTCTATGAATATGTGTCGACACAGCTTTGCTGTGAGACACGGTTTTTCTGAATACACTATAGTAAAGACATCGATGAAAAAAGCAACATCAAAGCTGAACAAGAAAGCCCTTGCGGCCCTGACCCTGGGGATGACCCTCCACCTTCTGGCGTTTCCCGCAGCTTCGGCGCCGACCTATGACAACCTTCCCGAGGGCATGACGGCGGAGCGCCTTACGATGCTCAACGACAGCACCATCGAGTGGGATGAGATCGAGGATCTGGTCATTTACTGGAATCCGACCTATACGATGTATCTGAATTCCGCCGAGAGTAATTTAAGCGAGATGAAGGCAGGCTACAGCGATTTTGTGGATGAAGCCCATGACCAGCTCGAAGAGATCGACGAAGCGATGGACAGCATCCGTGATTCCCAGAAGCAGATCGCATCCCTGCCGGGATCCACGGTCAATATGGGCGGCATGACCGTCAGCAAGGAAGCGGCGCTTCAGTCTCTTGAGAGCGCGCTGGAGCAGACCAAGGAAGGAAGAAGGCAGCTTAGCGGCGCCCTCCGCTCAACGAAAACCGGCCTCAGCCGTTCCGACCTTACGATCAGCGTCCGGCTCCGCCCCTTACGGGAGCAGATGATCTCCGTCGTGCAGGGACTCGTGGTGTCCTATAAGCAGCTCGAGACCAACCGGACCATGGTTGCCAAACAGGTGGAGCTGTACCAGACGCTCTATACGACCCAGCAGAGACTCTATGCCCAGAACATGGCGACGGCGCTGGATGTGCAGGCGTATGAAAACCGGCTCAATTCCGCCCTGCAGAGCCTCTCGCAGATCGACGCCGGCCTCACGCAGCTAAGGAAAAACATCGCCCTGCAGTGCGGCTACGGTCCCGACGCGGAGGTGGTGATCGCGGACATCCCGGCACCGGATCTGCATTTTCTGGAGGGACGGGACTATGAGGCGGATAAGCGCCAGGCAGTAAATGGCAACCAGACTGTGATCGATGCCGGAAAGGTAACGGACTATTCCAGCTACGGCTTTACCCTGCGCGATCTTTCGGAAAATGAAGCCATGGGCAAGGCTTCCGCAAAGATGGATACTCTGTACGCCGATCTGCAGAAGCAGACCGCATTGTGCGAAGCAGCCGAGATCTCCCGCCAGAAGGCGGAGAGGACCAGGGACGCGGCAGCGCGTCAGAACTCTCTGGGACTTTTGGGACGCGGAGAATATGAAGGACTCCAGATGCAGTATATCAGTTATGAAGCGTCGGCAAAGCTCGCGGCACTCAACCTGACGCAGGCCATAGATACCTA
>CAMNFX010000069.1 GCA_946537585.1 uncultured Lachnospiraceae bacterium | reverse complement strand
AGGAATTTGAATAATTTCCATCTGAAAGGCAAGCTTTCCATCCGGAAATTGCTCAAATCCCAAGGGTGCTGAACAGATACATATTGCCAAACAGGCAGTCAGTAATGTAGAATGTTTGAAATCAGAGACCATGCGTTTTCTGTAAAATGAGAATGCCTTGCATTCTTCAATGTGTTATTTATAGGGGAATTGGGACAATGAAAACTATCAAAGTTGGTATGCTCGGTATCGGAAATGTCGGTTCCGGTACCTATCTGGCACTGGAAATGAATTCCGCCGCCATCGAAAAGTCAGCCGGTGTTCATCTTGAGATCGCAAAGATCCTGAACCGCCGTCCGGATGTAAAGCGTGCGGTCGAAGTACCGCGTGAAAAGTACACTTCTGATCCGTATGAGATCATCAACGATCCTGAGATCGAGATCATCGTCGAGGTCATGGGCGGCATTGAGCCGGCATCGACCTATATGGCGGACGCCCTTCGGGCAGGGAAGCATGTCGTCACCGCCAACAAGGCTGCTCTTGCTGTCAACGGCGAGATGCTCCAGAAGCTTGCCATGGAAAACCATGTGATGCTCCGCTTCGAGGCATCGGTCGGCGGCGGTATTCCGATCATCAACGCCGTGGCAGACCCGCTGGTCTCCAACCAGTATGATGAGGTCTTAGGGATCCTGAACGGCACCACCAACTACATCCTGACCAAGATGACCGAAAACGGGGCCGACTATGATGACGTACTGAAGGATGCGCAGAAAAAGGGCTTTGCCGAAGCAGACCCCAGCGGAGACGTGGAAGGATATGATACAGCCAACAAGCTGTCCATCCTGATCTCTCTCCTGTTCGGAAAGGGCATCCTGCCCGGAGATATCCCGACCACCGGCATCACCTCGGTCTCCGGCATCGATATCAGCTATGCAACCGAATTCGGCTACAAGATCAAGCTGATCGGTCACGCAAAGAAGACCCCGGACGGACTCACCTACAGTGTAGAGCCTACGCTGCTGCCGCTCGCCCATCCGATGGCTGCGGTCAGCAACGAGTTCAATGCCGTATTCGTCCGCGGCAATGCCGTTGACGAGCTTATGTTCTACGGCAAGGGCGCAGGGCCGCTTCCCACCGGCAGCGCCGTGCTCGGCGACGTTATCGATATCGCAAACTGCATTGCGAAGAAGGCAGCCTTTGATATCCAGCCTCTTCTGCACTATGACTCGAAGCTTCCCTCGATCGGCGAGGGCTCCTCTCAGTATTACATGCGGATGACCGCGATCGACCAGCCCGGTATTCTGGGTCACATCGCCTCTACCTTCGCAAAGCATGACATCGGTCTTCAGTCCGTCATGCAGAGAGCCGGCGACAACGACCGCAAGACCTCCGTCCCGCTGATCTTCATCTGCTATAATGTAGAGCGCCAGGTTCTGAATGCGTGTCTCGAAGAGATCCGGGAAGAGGGCTACGCCACCAGCATCGACGCAGTGATGCGTGTACAGGACCGCTGATGCCGGATTTCTTCTGATCCGGTCAGCCTTATCAGGCTGCGCATCACAAAAATAACCTTTTCGTTTTCATCATCAAAGTCTTGATCTAAAATACCGCCGCCGGCTGCTGCCGACGGCGGTTTTGATACTTTCCGGTTTATATCACTGCTCTTTCAAAGCTTTCTTGTTTTCATACATCGCGGCATCGGCTCTCTCGAATACAGCCTCAAAGCCCTGATCCCTTTCAGGATCATACTCCGCCATGCCGAAGGCGATGACTACCTGGTCCGCGGCCAGATTGTCACGGTCATTCTTCTCTATGAGACTCATCAGCTCATTCCGCTTTTCAAAATCGCCGCCCCGTAAGATAGCAACAAACTCATCGCCGCCGATACGGTAGACCGGGCTGTGCTTGAAGGTCTCACAGATAATACGGCAGGCGTCTTTGATGTATTGATCTCCGGCCTTATGTCCGAGAGAGTCATTGATCTGCTTCAGACCGTTTATGTCACAGACAACGACTGCAAAGGGCTCCCGCTCTCCTTTGGCAAGCTCCGCATTGATCTCAGCTTCCTTCTCATCGAAGGCGTGCTTGCTTTTTACGCCGGTCAGCGCATCCCGGTTTGCCATGGCACGGACCGCGCCGAGCTGTGCATCCCTTTCCTGCTCCCGCCGGATCTGAGCGTCAACATCGCTGATCGCAACAACGATATGGCTGTTACACGATTCGCCTGCCATGCGGATCACCTTGAGGTTGAGATACCGCGGCCTGCCTCCAAGCATCAGACGGTAGGTCGTGTTAAAGCTGTGAACCTCTTCAAGCTCTTTCAGGAGCCGGTCCTTATCCCATATGGAAAGCGCCCTCTCTCTGTCCTCAGGGTAGACAAGCTTCAGGATGTTCTGCCGGGTATCCTCAAAGAAATGCTCGCCTTTCTGCTGCAGCTCGAGCTCCTTATACTCATTGTGAGAGCTGTATTCGATATACTCATCTGTGACCGTATCTACATAATAAATGCTGAAATAATCCCTCGAAAGAGCATCCGCGATCCTTGCGAAGGTCACGTTTTCCTCCTGCGCCCGTTCAAATTCCTCAAGACGCTTCATATAGGAGTGGATGCTTCTGACACCGATGACGATGTGTCTCCGGTCTCCGGGTGACATACGGCAGGCCTTCAGGCTGACCCAGGTCGGCACTCCCTCAAGCATCAGCCGGTAATTCAGTGTAAAGGTCGGGCGTCTGGACAATACGTCCTGCAGGATCTCCTTTGTAAACTGGGTACGGAGAAGCTCGATGTCATCGGGATAGATCATACGAAGGATATTTTTCTGGCTTGTCGGGAAAAAGTTTATCCCCGCGATCTCCACACCAAGGCTCCGATACTGGTCAGAGGCGCTGTATTCGATAAAGTCCTCTGTCTCCATATCAACATAGTAAATGGTGAAATAGTCCGCAGCCAGTGCCTGGGCGATCCTGTCAAAGGGCACCCGTACTGCATCCTGCGGTTTCCCGGATTCCGGATCTGCCCCGGACCCGTTTCGTGCCTGATCCAGCTCGGCTTTTCTCTCTATGATAAAATGTTCATATTCTTCTGCCGGCTGCGGCCTGGAAAAATAATAGCCCTGCACCAGGTCGCATCCCATTGTTTTCAGCGCATCCAGCTGCTCTTTCGTTTCCACGCCCTCGGCAATAACCGGAACAGAAAGATAATCCGCAATATCAAGGATGACCTCGAGCATCCTCGTATCCTGACGCTTGCTGAAGGCGTTGCGTACAAACTGCATATCAAGCTTCAGGGCGTCGATCGGAAGCGTGGAGATCATGTTCAGGGAGGAATAGCCCGTTCCAAAATCATCCATTTCGATTTGGAAGCCCAGCTCCCGGAGCTGGTTTACCGTCTCTATGATCTGTTCCGAATCCTGCGTATAGGCAGACTCGGTGATCTCGAGCAGAAGGTCCCCGCTTGCGAGGCCGTTCTCCTTGAGGATCCCGGTGAATGTATCGATCAGGGCAGGATCATACATGTCAATGCGGGAAACATTGACCGAGACCGGCACGGTGTAGCCCAGCCGGTCCTTCCAGTCCCGGATCTGCCGGGCTGTCTCATGCCAGACATAGTTATCCAGCTCGCGGATCAGCCCGTTATCTTCAAACAGGGGGATGAACACACCCGGAGAGATCATCCCGAGCTTCGGATGCCTCCACCGTACGAGCGCCTCGGCACTCGCGAGGACCGGCACTTCATAGCGCACATCAAATTTCGGCTGATAGAATACCGTGAACTGGCCTTCACGGACCGCCTGATGAAAATCCTCGATCAGCTGTTCCGCGTACAGCTCTTTTTCATGCAGTTCACTGCTGTAATACCCGATCGAACGGGTAAAACTGTTCCGTACCGTATCCGCCGCATTTTTCGCCCGGTCAAAGCGGCGCTCTATGTCCAGATCCTTATCGGCATCCTCATAGACACCGACACGGAGCCTGACACGGTTCTGCGCTGCCGCCTCGCCGGCGACCCCGGTGAAGCTGTTCTTTAAAAGCACCTCATAGTCAGTCCGATGCGGACAGTAAAGCAGGAAATTATCCGCTTCACGTCTGCAGACGATCCCTCCGCCGCTCTTCGCGATCTCAATCAGTGCCTCTCCGATCCTGCACAGGACTCCGTCTGCATAAGCCTTTCCATAGCGTTCATTCAGCATATGGAAATGGTTCACATCCACAACGACCGCGTCCATCGGTTCTTCCCGGTGAAGCTGATCGTACTGCTGCGCATATCTGTAAAAATAGTCCTTATTATACAGGCCGGTCAGCGGATCCCTCTCTGTTGAAAGGATGAGGTCTCTGTCCTCCGACAGCTCTATGGTACGAAGAACACGGGCGAGGATCACCTCGGGGCGCGGATACGGCTTTGGAATAAAGTCGATCGCCCCAAGCTGCAGGCTCTCCACCTCCGCGTCCTGCTCGCTGGTCATTACGATCACCGGGATCTTCTGGGTACTGCCATCGGCCTTGATCGTCTTCAGGATCTCCAGACCGTTGATATCCGGCAGCAGCAGGTCCAGGATCACCAGGGAAAGGGTGTCCCTGTGCCTGTTGATGAGCTCGAGCGCCCTGCTGCCGTTTTCCGCAAACAGGACCTGATACTCTGTTTCCAGGACCATGCCTAAAAGCTCGCGGTTGATATCCTCATCATCTACGACAAGGATCTGCCTCTTTCCGTAAGCAGTCTGAAATTGCAATCGTCTTTCCGACATCTGACCTGCCCTCTCTCATCATATTACGGCATTATTATCATACCCAAAAATCGCGCCGGTTTCAATATTATCCACTTAATCCTTATGCTTTCGTTACATTAATCTATTTGGAAAGGACCGGCACGGGGCCGGTCCTTATCCTTCTGATCAGAACAGATCCAATCAGATCCGTATTTCATTTTCACACAGCTAAGACCTGAAGCCGTCTGTTCCGGCGGACTTTCAGAGATCTTCCTTTATCATGCGTTTTAGCGGAAGCTGTAGTAATCAAAGCTTGCGCTTTCCGGAATGCTGATGGAGTGCAGGAAGTTTTCAGCCCAGGCTCTCTGCTCATCCGTCATGGAATCCGGCAGATGCACGGTCACATCCTCGGGGATACCTGCAAAGGCTTCCGGATCATATTTTCCTTCATCGAAGAGAAGCTGTGTGGTAAACCAGATATCCGTAAGCGCGGTGTTGCCGTCGAGGATACGGGCCCCGGTACCGTCACCGCAGTTACCGCGGAAGAAGGCCTCCGTGAAGTCGGAATCCTTAAATGCTTCATCTGCAATGCTGTAGACATTCTGAGTTACCCACCAGTCTCCGTCCTGATAGAGGGCATAGTCCGGGATGGTCAGCTTCTTGCTCTCTCCATGGTAGCCGGTGATCTTAGTATTCTCTACATCGAACCCGAAGGTATCCTCCGGCATGAAGTTCATCGCCGATCCGATCCAGGAGATCTCCCTATAGCCGATAGAAGCAAGGAAGGCATCATTTGCGTTGCTCTCTTCCTCTGTCGCGTCAGAGGGGAGATAGACCTGGTCGCTGATCGCAGTGCCGTTATAGAAATCACCCTGAATCTCTGACGGATCATAGATGCCCTCAAGATACAGCCGGCTTCCGACAAAGGCCTCATGATCGGACGGGAAGACATAGTTCTTTGCGTCTGCAAGATACATATAGTCTGCATTCAGTGCATGGGTTCCGATCTCCACATCGGAATTCTGCAGAATGATATAGGCTCCGCTGAAGGTCGCATAATCGCCGATCTTCTTAACCGTTGACGGGATCACGAGTACATCGAGGGTCGTGGAGTTGAAGCAGTTTGCCGGGATCTCCTCAAGCCCCTCCGGAAGCCTGATATAGGGCAGGCCGCTCATGTTGGAGAATGCGCTCTCGCCGATCGTACGGAGGGTCTCCGGAAGATCGATACGGGTAATGTTGCGTGCTCCGGAGAATGCGCTCTTGCCAAGCTCCTCCAGATCAGAGGGGAGCTCTACTTCCGTTGCCGTTGTTGCGCTGAAAATATTATCCGCACTTAGGATCGAACCGTCCGGGATGCTGATCTTCTCAAAGGTGCTGTATTCGAAAGCGTCGGAGTCATACTCCGCCGCGCTGCCGGTGAAGGTACCGGTACCGGCCTCGTAGAATGCTCCAAAACCGACGTAGGAAACGCTCTCCGGAAGGACCACATCCTTCAAGTTCGGGCAGTCGCGGAAGACGTTCTGATAGATGAAGTTCAGGGTCTCGGGCAGGACCACGGTCTCCAGATTTGTACAGCCGGAGAAGGCATTGGCCTGGATCTCGGTCACGCCCTCGGGAATCACGACCTTCTTTATCGAAGTATTGTCGGAGAAAGCATGGGGGCCGATATAAACGGTATTGTAATCGCCGATCATCGCCGGGATCTCCACTTCCTCATCGCTGCCGGAGTAGGACATGATGCGGCCGCTGCTCGAAAGCAGTCCGTTGACTTCGGCCGTGCCGGGCTGATGCCAGCCGGCAGGATCGAGCTTGACGGAATTCATGAGGTTCACGAACTGCTCATTGTCCAGGAATGCCTTGAAGCCATCCGGATCCCAGCTGTTGTTGGAAGCATGAACGCAAGCCACCATCTTCTCGTTGAACGGAGAGAAGAGATACATGGAGTACAGAATCGTCGGCTCCTCGCCTTCTCCCTTCTCAAAGGTATGCGTTGCAATGACGCCGGTCCAGTCGTTATCGCCATAGGTGCGGGTAAACTGCTCACCCTCGTAACTGTCCACATGATGCTGAACATCCGGATTGTACTGGGTGGACATGGTGATGCCGCCGCTCAGAGCCGCGGAATGAAGGTTTGCCACCATGGAGCTCTCGCCTGTCTTGACGGGCCAGCGCTCCGGGAAGGTGGCGGTGATGCCGTTGACCGTAATTACATTGCCTGCCACACCGGAAGCCTCAGAGGTGACGACCTCGAAGCTGTTCAGCACCGCGCGGAGCTTGCTGTTGTAGAGATAGTGGTAAATGTTGGTGTCATCCTTAGGATCGAGTGCCTCAAGGCGGATCTGCATGCCAAGCCACTCGCCCACCAGAGTCTCGCCGTAATCCATGACGATATCCACAGCGGGCGCATC
>CAMNFX010000068.1 GCA_946537585.1 uncultured Lachnospiraceae bacterium | reverse complement strand
CGGCTTCCCGGACTGCGCTTCTCATATCCTGAAAAAGATGCCTTATCATGGATCCGCTGATGGGTATATGCTCAAACACATCAGTAAGCGGCATGAGATCCGTGATCTCATAATAAAGTTGGAGATGACCGTTAAGCATGCGGCTCGTGACCGGAGAAAGATGGTCTATCCTGTTTTCCTCCATCATTCGGATCGCAAAGTCTTTCGACTGCTTCCAGCTGCAGCTGACGATCAGGAAGCAGTGATCAAATTCTTTTCGATATTCTGTCTTCATTCACTTTTCCTATGATGTTTTCAATGCTGAGACAACACGCTTGATTCCCCGTACCTTCCAGATCAGCGTCGCCGGATGGATGATCGTTCTTTCTCCCGTAGCACTGATCGTCCGGCTTCCCGATGCCGTAAACGGTTCCAGAAAAGGAGGATAGTCAATGGTTCCGCTGCAGGATGCGCTCACATGGTCCGGGTCTGCGCTCACCGTATTGGAAAGATTCTCCGCACGGATCGTTCCGTCCTGCACCAGAGAACCGATCAGCCCGGGAAGAGCCGCCCGATCCTCTTCATACAGGACCAGATTGCCGCCCATGCTCAGCGCTTCACTTACCGCCCCCTGCAGCAGGGCCCGGTCATGCAGGTCAAACGAGGCTGTCAGGATCACCATCAATACCGGTAGGATCACTGTCATCAGCATGGCCGCCTCCACCGTAAAGGCCGCTCTTTTCAGATGTTTCCCCTTGTTCATATCTATATTCCTCAATATGTTGCCGGCTATGTCCGGTTTTCAGATCATCCCAAAATAATGGTCAGTATCATTCCTGCCAGAAGAAACGGGATAAAGGGAAAGCTCTCTTTTCTGTCCTTCTTCCGGAACAGCAGTAAAAACAGGCCATAGATCCCGGCCAGACAGAGCGCGGCAAACACCATTCCAAAAACTCTTTCCGGATCGGTCATTGTTCCGCAGGCGAGCAGAACCAGTCCGTCTCCAAGGCCAACTTCCTGTTCTGCGATCAGGGCGAAGCCGGTCATCAGTAAACCCGGAAGCAGTCCCGGAAACAGGGCTGCGATCAGCCCTGATGTTCCTCCCGATAGCCGGACCAGCAAGCCGGCAAGTGCCCCGGCCGCACAGCCCGGCCACCAGATCCTGCGTTTCCTGACGTCAGACACCGTATTAAGCAGCAGAAAGATAAGACAGAGCAGATCTCCGGTGCTTATCTCCCGCAGTCCCGCGGTCAATGGACACCTCCGCAGTGGGAACATGGGCGAAGCGACCCGGTCTCTGAGAGCGGAACTTCCTGGATGGTCCTTTTAAGTGCGCTGCATTCCAGGGATGTGTGATACCGGTTTCCGTCATCGGTGATGTAGTAGACACCACTTTCTTTTCCGCCGCAGTACTCACATTTGTGGTAGATCTCACCGTTGTTGTTTCTGGCAGCTTTTACCTGTTCCATGGATGCCGGCCGTATAGAGAGGCGGATATACTTGCAGTTCAGGTCACGGTGATAGACCGTGCCATGTTCGGTCACATATACATGACTGCTTCCGTCTTCCCCTGTATCGGCGGAGGCCTCTCCGGAGCCTTCGCGTCCTGTCCAGCTGCGGACACAGGCGCGCTGCACCCAGAAATATCCTGGCAGTGAGACCATACCAACTGCGCTTTTGATCTGGTATGTCATCACCAGATCAATATTTTTATTCTCATCCGGGAAAGAGGACAGCAGTATATTCCGGTTCCTGATCCTGTCTGACCTGGCCTCGCTTTCAATTCTGGCCAGCGCATAACCGGCATTCAGCAGAGCCGGGAAAGGAGATTCTTCGCCTGTATATTCCGTTGTGTATGCCGCGACCGCCATCTCCTGCGCCGTTCTGGAAAGAAGACTTCCCTGGACGGAAGCTGCCCGGATCACCTCCAGGTACTGCATCAGCGCCAGCATACAGACAAAAAAGACCGGTAGGGCAACAGCCGTCTCCGCCGTCAGGCTGGCAGGTATCGTTTTTGTATCGGACGGGGCACGAAAGAGTGTTCTTCCTTCGGGGGATGTTTGCTGATCCCAGACTTTTCCGTTTGTCCAAATAAAGAAAGTATTTTTTACGGGAGAGAGCAACTCCTTTCTTAAAATTTGAATATGTGATCTCAAACCACTTACCAGGACGGAAATATGGATCAGTATCCGGAAAAACACTCTTTCTTACCTCGTCCGAGCCGGTCACGCCCCTTTTCTGACCGTCGTATAGGAAAACCCGCCCTTCACAGTCATGCTCCAGTCAGACGGCATAATGAACAGGAAGGCCGCCGGAACTCTGGCAAAAAGAGGTTTTGCCGTCCATTCGGTTCCGGATTTCATAGCTACGATGCAATTGTTTACATGAAACTGTGACATGCCCGGCGCACTGCGCACACACATCTCGATCATATCCAACCCTCTTTGCTTCTGAAGGCGAAGAGGCGTCATATTCAGGAGGATCAGCAGATATTCCTTGTAGCGCAGCCCTTCTGATCCATAAGGAGTATCATCGGCAAGCATCTCCCTGACATGTCCAAGCCTTTCAAGTGTCAGCTGCCATTGTCCAGTTTCCTTCATGACCGGCACCAGGGCGCCGTGCATCAGATTTTTGACATCGAGGATACTCTCTCCGTAGCACCAGCCGATCAGCAGGGCCTGTGTCAGAGATTCAACCAGGGCTACGTTTCCGGTCCATCCGATGATCACGGAGGCAAGTCTGCCGCAGGCCGCGGTCATCTCAGGATTTGTCTGGGAGGCCGCATAGTTGAACGCTTCCCTGATTGCCAGAAGCTTCAGCGCGGTCTCCTTCAGGTTGGCCCGGTCTGTTCTCTTCCCGGACAGGATATATTCCAGCTGATAAGACAGCTCACCTTCTCCTCCCGATCCGCCTTCCCCCTCCTCTTCCTCACCGTTTGTCCGGAAATTAGGAAAATTCTGGAGCAGGTACTCTTCAAAAAGCATGTTGTCCATCGCACCGCCATATATATTCGGCAGCGAAAGCGTCCCTTTGTTTGTTATATGGACAGAGGCCAGATCTCTTCCCGAGATACCGCCTTCGGAGATCGTCAGTCCGTGACAGACGCTGGTCAGGATATCCTGCAGGATCACTCCGGCAAGGTCCGGCAGAGGATTTTTAGCTCGGCGTTCCCGGATCTCCTCCGGTGTGATCTCACCCTGTTCCAGGGCTTCCTCCTCCGCTGCCTCCTCCTGATTTGCCGCGTCTGTGATCGGGTCTCCTCCTTTTGCATTCTCATAATTCTCCCGGTACGACTGGGCTGTCTGTGCAGCCTCTGCATAATGTTCATGGATCTCACTGACGGTTGAAGACAGCGGTGTATCATGCATGAAGGCTACCGCCTGCTGATAAAAGCTCTCCCCGTTTCCGTCTGTCAAAAGTGCATACCCGGTCAGTGAAGCATCCTTCAGCTGCATCTGCCAGGGATCAAAACAAAGCACTTCCAGGCTTTCCTCCCTTGGATTTGCATTCAGCTCCAGGTATTGCTTCAGCAGATCCCTCACCCGGTCCGATGAGAACCTCCCCGTTCCCCGCGAACCGTCCAGTGCGAATAGGTTATAGCGGGTCAGCAGTTCTTTCTCATATTCTGCAAAAACCGAAAAATTCGCACTGTCAGTCATCGCTGCCGCCTGAGCCCTTACCCCGTAATAGCGTGAAGACTCCATCAGCATGAACAGCAGACTCATAAAAAATACAGAAAGAAGCGTAAAGAATATAGTGATCACTCCCCTCACTTCTCCTTTTCCCAGACGCTCCATTAAGCGGCTCCTTTCCGTAGGATATCCCGGCCGGCGCAAGGGGCCTTAACGCCCCCAGCGCGGTGCATCAGGAACGCCTCCGGCGTTCTTGAACGGACAAAAGTCCCTGCCGGGTCCCTGCAAACCTGCTTTGAGAAGATGCCGATGCATCAGACAGAATTACTCTGGCTGGTCACCTTGCTCAGCAGCGTATTTACAAGACTTGTCAGCTGTTTCTTGAAGAGAAGCACCAAAGAGATCAATACCACCAATACCAGTATGATCTCAATTACCGTTACGCCATCCTCTTCCTTCAGAAATTTTTTGATCTTTTTTCCGGATGCCATGTTTTCTCCTTTTCCGAACGCATCTACAGGTGTCGATGTGTCCGGGAAGAAAACCTTTCTCACATTGACAGGAAAGCGGGCACTGTCAGCACCGCCATGACTACGCCAAGCATCAGAACCATGGGAAGCAGCAGCCTGGCTGCTGCCTTCTCCCCCTTTTTCCTGGCCTCGTTTCTTCTCATCTCCAGGGATGAGACTGCTTCCTTTTCCAGGGTGGATGCCAGTCCACGGGAGCCCTTTTTCAGGTTCTGCGACAACAGTGAGCCAAGCCGGATATAGCAGGCGATCTGGCAACGCCGCCCGAAATTCTCGTACGCTTTGCCTTCCGGCACTCCGCTCTTCATCTCACGGCATGAGTAGACCATCTCCTCATAGGCGTATCTGCTTTTCACCGCATCTCCGCCCTTCTGCCGCTGTTTCATATACTCTCCTGCGATCCTGCCGAAGGCACCGCTGATGGTCAGACCCGCTCCCATGAGCAGTGTCATTTTCCAGACGAGATCCGGATAATCTTCGCGAAGTTCATCCTGCCTCTTACCGGCCTGTTCCCTAATCTGCTGATCGGCGCGTACCAGCCAGAAAAACGGCATCATAGCACACAGAAAAGCAAAAAACCAGAAGCTGTGATCTTTGGGATAAGACCACTGGATACGCTGACCGCCCACCGAGGAGGGCAGGGTCATAAACTCCTCCTCTCCCCGGCTGCTTTCAGCCTCCTTCGCCGCGGTTCCTACATCTTTCCAGAACTGTTCGTCCTCAGAAAGAATACCGGGAAAGATGTGGACGGACATCTCACGGCTTTTTGCCGTTCCCTGGCATTCCAGATCCGCACGGATCTCGACTACGGTCCCTTCATCGGGAGGCAGGGTCATGATCTTCCCCTGTTCGGAGATGATCCCATAGGGCATCATCAGGTACTGCACCTTAACGCTGCCGTTTTGAAGGACTTCCGGAAGACTCAGGTCTGAACGCACCTCGTCAGGATCCGTGTTCTCCCCCAGATATACCTGCTCCAGTTCCGCAATGGCTGCATTGAGAAGCTTTTCTTTCTCAGCCCGCGTGTACTGGCGCTGGGAGATCTCAAGGTTCACCGTTCCGGTTTCCTTTGTTCCTTCCGCGGATGCCTCGAGAACGGTCTCCCTCGGATCGCTCCCATAATCAGGCCGCTGGATCCTCCCTTCACGCAGGGAAAGATCTTCCGTCATTCCGTTGACGATCAGCACGACGGCCAAGAGAACGCCGCCCAGTCCCATCCAGAGCATATTTTCAGTACGGGACTGATAGTATTCCTCCACTGCGCCGCGCCTGCCCCCGGCCAGAGTCAGCAGGTCCTCCCGCAGCGTCTGGTCGGCATCCTTCTTCCCGATGCCCAGCCGGTCATTCAAAAATGATGCCGGCCTGCGCATCAGACCTTTCAGCTCGATCTTCATTCGCCTAAAAACCTCAGATACGGATGTCCATGATCCGGCTGCTCCAGATGACCGCTGCTGCATAGACCAGCAGGCAGACTGTCATTACCGCGATCCCCGCCTTTGAATGGTACATGACCTCCAGCGACTCGGGAGAGGTGAGAGAAACATAGCCAAGGATCATAACAGGCGCCAGGCACATGATCCTCTGTTCCAGTTTCTTCCCCGCCAGGACCGTCTCGATCTCGGAGAGCGTTTCGTCCTTTTGCTGCATGCTTACCACCGTATTCCGGATCACCGCGATCAGGTCACCGCCGGTCCGCTTGGCAGCTGTAAAGATCTGAGCGAAACTCCGGATATCTTCCACATCACTGCGTTCTCCCAGATCCGTGAGCAGATTCTCGATCGTCTCATTCAGGTCGATCCCTCTTACGATGTGCCTGAACTCGGTCACGATAAAGTCATCTTCCTCATAGAGCCGCTTCAATTCACGAAGCGCCTCCCTGAAGGCATTTTCGACCGCATATCCGGACCGGAGCGACATGGTGACCAGTTCCATACCGGCCAGGAATCTTCCTCTCATCAGGCGCTGCCTGCGGAGGCGGAAATACTCCCGGCCCTCTCTCACGGTCAGCCATACCAGCGGCAGCAGGATCACAAAAGCGATCCAGGACCGGTAGAAAAGATAACTGACAGCCGCCGTCAGGCCAGTCCCTGCGCCGACCAGCAGTGCAGCCTCCTTTTTTGACAGGATGTATGCCGAATAGTCCGGCATCCGTCCTGTACCCGGGGCGGCTGACACACTTCCTCCCCGCTTCCCGGAGCCTTTATTTTTCATGCTTATCCTCCCCGGATCTTTGATCATCCAATGAGATACCCGCCCTAAGCAGCTTTCCGCGGTTTTTCAGTGAACCTGTCCTGACAAGACTTCCCTGCAGCCGTCCCCGGGCGTCTTCCCCCTGCTCCTGAAACTCATAGAGCGTATGGGTAAGGATCTCGCCGGTCTGCATATCGTAGCCGTCGATCTCGATGATCTCCAGTACCCGCCTGGAACGATCTCTCATTCTGGAAAGATGGATCATGATGTCGATTCCGGAAGCTATCTGCCGCCGGATGGCGGCGATCGGAATCTCCAGATCCATCAATACCATCGTTTCAAGCCTGGAGAGCATATCCCGCGGGGAATTGCCGTGACCGGTGCTGAGTGAACCGTCATGTCCCGTGTTAAGGCTCTGAAGCATATCAATGGTTTCCTCGCCTCTGACTTCTCCGACAATGATCCTGTCCGGACGCATCCTCAGGCTGGCACGGATCAGGTCACGTATGGTGATCTGCCCCTCTCCTTCTTCATTGGGCCGGCGCGCCTCCAGGCGCACCAGGTTGGGGACCCCTCTGATCTGGAGTTCGGCATTATCCTCAATCGTGATGATCCTCTCATCCTTCGGAATAAAATCGGAGAGTGCATTGAGAAAGGTGGTCTTCCCGGACCCGGTCCCGATGTTCCGGAAGTCCATCTCGAATATGTCATTATCAACATATTTATAGGGGTTATTACATAAATAAAGGGTTTTCAAAGGTGTCAACCTTCGTAATTATGATCATTTTTAAGATATAGCGGAGTACC
>CAMNFX010000067.1 GCA_946537585.1 uncultured Lachnospiraceae bacterium | reverse complement strand
CTTTCTTTATTGTGGAGCTGCCAGAAAGGCAAAGGGGTTTGTTTATTCGCCAAGGAATGAACGGTGTGCCGGAGAATTGAAAAATAGCTTATTTATTGTTAAGATAATTTGTGGAAAAAGCCACAACTTTTGTTAATTGATAAGTCAGATCGTTTCTGCTTTTACGGGAAGCAGTATTCCACGCTGATTCTGTGGGACGAGGCGTAACCCTCCCATTCCGGTGTGAGCGGCTGATCCGTAATGATCGTGCTGACACGATCCATTCCTTCAAAGTGAATGTTGGCGCTCGGACCGAACTTGGTGTGATCGAGCAGAAGAAAGACCTTTTCCGAGTGGCGGATCATGCTTTCTCTGACACGGGACTCGCTTAAATCGTTGTCGGACAGACCGAATTCCACAGTGACCTTCGGCGGGCTGATAAAGCACCGGTCCGCATGATAACCGGAGATCGTGTCGATCGTATGATAGTCGGTAAAGGAAGAGGTACGGCGGCGGAACTCTCCGCCGGTGCAGATCAGCTTGACCTGGGAACTTGTTTTGTTCAGGAAATCACAGATCAGAAGAGAATTGGTGATCAGAGTCACCTTGCGGTTGGCGCTGACCAGCTCGGAGGCAAGCGCAAGGCAGGTCGTGCTCGAATCAAGCATGATATATTCATTGTTCCGGATGTGCCTGACCGCGGTCTGGGCAAGACTGCGCTTGAGCTCCGGGAACTGCATTTTTCTGAGCTCTGCCGGATAACTGACATCATACTGGTCGATCAGATATGCGCCGCCATGGATGCGGGTCAGCTTTCCGGCCAGCTCCATTTCCTTCAGATCCCGGCGGATGGTTTCCTCGCTGCAGCCGAGCCTGTCGCCTAAAGAAGTGATCAGGACATATCCCTGCTTGCTGAGTTCGGTTTCAATGATGGACTGTCGTTCGTTTTTGGTCATCTCTGGGCTCCTTGATAAAAATCAAAACGGGGTTGGGCCAAAAGCATTGATTGACAACTTCATTCTAGACTGAATAGTGCCGGAAAGTCAATCGGTAACACTTCATAATGAATGAAACGGAGAATATACCTATGGATGATTTTCAGAGCTTTTTTCTGATGAACACGGAAACCGTGAAGGATTATGCTGTCAGGGTCCTGCATTATTTTGAGGAAGGGGAAGCGCTGACCTCGGAAGAAATCGGGGACGGCAATATCAATTATGTTTTCAGGGTCACATCTTTGCGCGACAAAAGATCCGTGATCATCAAACAGGCCGACCGGGCGATCCGTACCTCCGGAAACCCGCTGGACATCTACCGAAACAAGATAGAGGCACATATCCTCATGCTGGAGGGAAAGCTGGCGCCCGGCTTTGTTCCGCATATTTATAAATACGATGAAACGATGGCCGCCACCTCCATGGAGGATATATCCGCCTACCGCAACCTCCGGAAGGAGCTGCTGGCAGGAAAAGTCTATCCTCATCTTGCGGGAAATATATCCGATTTTCTGGCGGACACATTGCTTCCGACCTCTGATCTTGTGATGGATGCCGGAGAGAAAAAAGAACAGGTGAAGTTTTATACAAATCCGCAGCTTTGCAGGATCAGCGAGGACCTGGTCTTAAGGGAACCCTATGACGACTACAGGGGGCGGAACATCATAACGCCGGGGAATGAGGCGTTTGTCCGTGAAGCGCTCTATGAGAATATTCCGCTGCATGCCGAGGTCGGAATGCTCCGGGAAGCATTCATGAACCATGCACAGGCTCTGCTTCACGGAGATCTGCATTCCGGTTCGATCTTTGCAAATGAGAAGGGCATTAAAGTACTTGATCCCGAATTCGCGTTTTACGGGCCTATGGGCTACGATATCGGAAATGTGATCGGAAATCTGTTCTTCACACTGGCAAATCTCCAGTTTGCGGGATCACAGGATCCGGCCGCACCCGGAAAGGTGCTAAGGGCGATCGCGGATGTCTATGATCTGACAAGAGAAAAGATCTCCCGTAAATATGATGAGCTCGTCCGCCTTTCCTTTTATCGGACGGACCGGTTTAAACAGTATTTTATTGACGGCGTGATGTCGGATTCTCTCGGCTATGCGGGAACGGAGATCATCCGCCGCACAGTCGGAGATTCCAAGGTAATGGAACTGGATTTGGTAAAGGATCCGGAGATCAGAATACCGATGGAACGCGCTCTGGTCCGGGCGGGCGTACAGCTTATCATGGAACGAAGCAGGATCCGTACCGGTAAGGATACTGCAGAGGTATTTGAAGCCGAAGCTTAAGCAGTGATGCATGAACGGGAACTTGTTACAGAGGCCCGAACGAGATCATAAAGCAAGAAGAAACGTGCATGTTAAAGCATTTGTTTTTTTGAACAGGAGGCTGGTATGAAACTATATGTGAGGGCACCGTATTCCGAAGCAAGGCTTGAAGAACTGAAGACCTGGTTCGATGAGGTCGTTTATGAGCCCTGGACGGATACCGGTGAAAGATACTACGAAGACGAGATGCTGGAGAATCTCCTTAAAGTAAAGCCGGATGCACTGATCACAGAGCTTGACCGGATCACGGATGCATTGCGGAAATGAACCCCGGCGTCACCGGCCTGAATTACCAGCGGATGAAGGACGGATTTCTGCCGGATATTTCCTACGATGAGCTCGAGGATGCGTATGACCGGAAAACCGGCTTCCAGTGCGCTTGGAGAGCCGGATCTTCTCCCGACTGCGAAGGCAAAGGTATGCCTGCCGGGTGAGAAACCGCTGGTAAGGGAATACTATCCCGTCTGGAAAACGAACCGGATGCGGATGAACGCAAGATAATCAATCATTAAGTAAAGGAGGTACATGGATATGCTGATGCAGAAGGAACGGGAACTGATCGTTGAATACGGAAAGAAGATGAGCAGCTCGGGCCTTTGTCCGGGAACGAGCGGAAATGTCAGTATTTATGATCCTGAAACTGGATACATGGCCCTGAGCCCGTCTGGTATCGATTATTTCGCTACCTTGCCGGAGGATGTCGTCATCATGGATCTTCATGCGAACATTGTGGACGGCAGCAGAAAGCCTTCGAGCGAGTGGGCGCTGCATACGGAGTTCTATAAGCATAAGCCGAATGCGAGGGCGGTCGTCCATACCCATTCCGTATACTGTACTACCTTTGCGGTCCTGGGACTTCCCCTGCAGGCTGTACATTATGTGATCGGAGACGCGGGAGCCCGTGAGATCCCCTGCGCGCCCTATGAGACATTCGGCACGATCGAGCTGGCACAGGCGGCCATGAAGGTCTGCGGGGAAAGCGACGCGGTCCTTCTCGGCAATCACGGCATTGTGGTCTGCGGAAAGAGCATCTCAAGCGCATTCAGCCTGGCAAGGAACTGTGAGTATATCGCGCAGCTGCAGTATCAGGCGATGTGCATCGGAAAGCCCAACGTGATCAGCGGCGCCCAGATGGATGAGGTCATGGAAAAATTCAAGTCCTACGGGCAGCCGGGCAGCGGGAAGAAAGGCTACTGATCTGCAAAAACGAAGTTATGTAAATCATGATCTCAAAGAGCGTCTGCCTGATTGCAGACGCTCTCATTTTTTGATATACTGACACTGACCGCTTGAAAATGAAGCGGATACTTGTAAGAAACAAACCATTCGGAGAATTAGTTTAATGAGTATGCAGCGCGGACTGCTTTCCATGATTGCAGACTTCCTTGCGGGCCGGTTACTGCTCGAACAGCATATCGCTGTTATAGCAGCCGGCTTTCTTGCTGTACTTCTGGCTGTCGCCATTACCCTGATCTGCATCCGGCTCAACCATCTTCTGTTCAACAGAGTATTCGGGCAGAATGAACTGCTGAAAAAATTTGCAAAGAGTCTTCTGGATCTTCTCTTCATTATTTTAGGCATACTGCTGATCGGACTGTTCTTCGGCACCGGGCCCTCGATGGCAAGGGTGCTGCTCGGAAGTACGGGACTTGTTGTAGCGATCATCGGTTTTGCCGCGCAGTCTGCTCTCGGAGATGTGATCGCCGGGATCATGATCGGCATCAGCCGTCCGTTCAAGCTTGGAGACCGTATTGAACTGGAGTCAAGCGGGATCAGCGGAACGATCAGGGATATGTCGATCCGGCATACCGTGATCCACCGCTTTGACGGGCTGTATGTGATCGTCCCGAACAGTGTCCTGAACAAAGAGATCGTGCATAACTACAGCTACCGCGGTGAACTGACGGGAAGCTACCTGGAGTTTGACATCAGTTATGCCAGTGATATTCCGAAGGCCATGAAGATCATCCATGACGCAGTTGCGGGAAACCGTTATGCGGTCGAATACCCAGGCGATAATCCGGAGCACAAGACGGCAGCGGTTTATGTAACGGGATTTCTGTCAAGCTCCGTACATCTGCGCACTACCGTGTGGGCCAGAAGCTCCGATGAGAATTTCCTTGCATGCAGCGCGATCCGCGTCCGTGTCAAGCAGGAGTTCGAGCGTCAGGGTATTGAGATCCCGTACAATTTCATGAATGTCGTCATGCGGGAAAACACACCGGCTGAAAAGAAACGCAGCTCAGGCGGCGCAGATGACGCGGACGCCGAGAGCGTGACGCTGACGGTCGGAGAGGAGAATGAGACGCTGCAGGCTGTTTTCTCACAGGTCGAATCGTTCTGCAAAAAGTACCGGATCTCCCGGAAGGAATCCATGTATATCCGGATGCTTTCCGAGGAACTGATGGCGATGATGAAGAGCCAGACGGGATCCTTTGACGGCAAATTCTGGATCGATATGAAGGGCCATACGGCCCAGATCCGCGTACAGACGGAAGCAATCCTTGATGACAAGGCAAAGCGCAGGCTGATGAGTGTTTCGAGCACTCCGGTCAAATCCGGGAACATGATGGATATGATCCGTTCCGTTTACGATGATTACCGGCTTGGACGCCGCGGAAGCGGGGCAGGCATATGGTCGCTGAAAGGATCGCAGCAGAACGCCCCGGCAGCTTCCAAGGATGCCGATCCGATGGCAAATCTTGAAAAATCCATTATTGAAAGGCTGGCTGATGATGTACAGATCAGCATTTCTGAAAATAAAGTGCAGATGATTATCTTTAAACGTCTGTGGTCCTTGAAGAAATAACAGGAGGCAATATGAAAATTACAATCACTCAGAATGATACAGCAAAGCAGGTAGCACTTGAGGGAAGACTCGATACACTGACAGCTCCGGATCTTGAAAAGGAACTCACTCCGCTCGACGGCGTAACGGATCTTCTGATCGACTGCAAGGATCTTGAGTACATTTCCTCTGCAGGACTCAGAGTCCTTCTTTCCCTGCAGAAAACCATGAATAAGCAGGGCAGCATGTCTCTTTCCAACGTCCGCCAGGAAGTGATGGAGGTATTTGAACTTACCGGATTTACGGATATTCTTCACTTTACCTGATTTTCCGCGGCAAACGTATGTTCCCTGTCCATTCTTTTTTGAGGGAAGTAAAAGCATCAGGGAGAATCAAAAATGGAGAATGTTGCATTAGAAAAAATCAATAATGAACTTGTTCTCAAGCTGTCCGGGAGGATCGATTCCAATAACGCGCACCTGGTTGAAGAAGAGGCCGTAAGGCTGATCAGCGAAGCGGGCAGCGCGCCGCTGGTGATCGATGCTTCAGACCTTGAATATATTTCGAGTGCCGGGCTGCGGTTCATCCTGCACCTTCGAAAGGAGCATAAAGACCTTTCGATCATCAATGTCCGCTCTGAGGTTTTTGAGATCCTGGAGATGACCGGCTTCACCGAGATGATGCAGGTGAAAAAGGCCTATCGGAGAGTTGAAGTGGATGAGTCACAGGTGATCGGACGTGGCGCAAACGGGACCTTGTACCGCATTGACAGTGACAATGTCGTCAAGGTATACAACAATCCTGATGCCCTGGACGAGATTCAGCACGAGCGTGAGGTGGCCCGGCTGGCGCTGGTACTGGGCATACCTACGGCGATCTCTTATGATGTGGTCAAGGTCGGCAGCAGCTACGGCTCTGTGTTTGAGCTGCTGAATGCCAGATCTTTTTCCATGGTTCTTGCGTCTGAGCCGGAAAAACTTGACTGGTGCGTTCATGAGTATGTTCTTCTTCTTAAAAAGATCCATAGCACTCTGGTCAGACCCGGCGCACTGCCGGATATGCGCGAGACCGCGATCGGATGGGCGAAGTTCATGCAGGACTACCTTCCGGATGCGGAGGGCAGGAAGCTGCTGCAGCTCGTCGAGGATGTACCGCAGAATAATCATATGCTGCATGGCGATTATCATACCAAGAATCTGGAGCTTCAGAACGATGAGGTCCTCCTGATCGATATGGACACGCTGGCAGTCGGCCATCCGATCTTTGAGTTCGGATCGATCTTTAATGCGTTTACCGGGTTTTATGAGCTGGACCATGACGCCATCAAAGAGTTTCAGGGTATTGATTATGAGCTGGCACAGGAGTTCTGGCATAAAGCACTTCAGATGTATCTTGGGACCAGAGATGAATCGGTGATCCGGGATGTGGAAAACAAGGCCCGCATTATCGGATACACCAGGCTTGTCCGCCGCCTGATCCGCCGGCACGGCCTGGAGACGGAGGAGGGCAGAAGACAGATCGATCACTGGAAAGCTGAGCTCATCGAACTGATCAGACAGTATGACAGCCTGCTCTTTAAAGTAAATGAGCTGGAGGTGCCTGCAGTCAGGGAAAATCTGAACCAGGTGATGGAATATGTCGACCGCTGCCTTGAAGGGACCGCATGCACTCCCAAGGCCCGCATGCAGATCGACATGGCTGTGGAAGAGATCTTTATCAATATTGCCAGTTATGCATACGCTCACCGCGAGGATGGAGGAAATGCTACAGTACGTGTAGAAACAATGAATAATCCGCTGTCTGTCATGTTGACCTTCATGGATAACGGCGAACCCTTTGACCCTCTGCAGAAACAGGATCCGAATGTATCTTTGTCTGCGGAAGAACGAAAGGTCGGAGGCCTGGGCATATTCCTTGTCAAGCAGACGATGGATGAAGTGAAGTACAGCTACGAGTACGGAACGAATATCCTGACACTGAAGAAGAACCTCAGCTGATCCGAAGAC
This sequence comes from uncultured Lachnospiraceae bacterium, assembly GCA_946537585.1. Taxonomy (GTDB): domain Bacteria; phylum Bacillota; class Clostridia; order Lachnospirales; family Lachnospiraceae; genus Avilachnospira. Next base: position 202 of record CAMNFX010000067.1, on the reverse strand, counting down.
AGGCTTGAACATCTTTGCGGAAAGGAACGCTCTGTCGTATTCCGTGGCACCCTGCCGGAGGATTCTTTGTTATCAAAGCGGGGTCAAAAATCTACTTTACATTCGCTTTGCGTCACTCTACGGTGCAAAAGCGAGATTACAAAAGCGAGGTTTACATAAAAAACGCCCTTTCAAAGGGCGTTTTTTGGTACTCGAAAAATGC
>CAMNFX010000066.1 GCA_946537585.1 uncultured Lachnospiraceae bacterium | reverse complement strand
TTGCATCCATGCCCTGCTCTATAAGAGCTGCCTGCTCTGCCGCGGTAAGGCCGCCGGTCCCGGCACCTTCAGAGGCCGCAGATGCCCCTGCAGCGCTTCCGGTGCTGCCGCCCGCATTGCCTGTGCCGGTGCTTCCGGAAGGAACAGCTGCCATAGTGGTCTCTGTCTGTACAGCAGTGCTCTCTGCTTTGCCGCCGTCATCCTTCTTTCCGCGCAGCGTGAAAATACCCGCGACTGCTGCGACCGCGATCACTGCTACGCCGCCGATCAGGGCTCCCTTCGGGATCCCGCCGCCAGACTTTTGAGGTCCTGCGGGTGCCGAAGCCCCAGGAAACGCCGGACCGGATGGTCTCTTCGGAGCAGGATCGTCTGCATATTTAGAAGTGCCGCTGCCGGGTGCCTGTTCATAAGCTTCCGGCTTTATCTTCTGAGGTTCTTCCGCATAACCTCCCTGTTCTGCAGCCGGGGCCTCGGGTTCTACTCTCGCTCCGCAGGCCTCACAGAACTTCGAATCATCGGGGATCGGGGCTCCGCAATTTGTGCAAAACTGACTCATAACGCTTCCTCCTTGTCTTGAAAATGACTGGCATGTCAATATGTTTTGAAATATTACAAAAATACCGCTGGATTTTGTCACGAAAATGACACCGGCAGATTGGATACGGATCTGTTGTATTGTGCTTCGGTCTGCGGCCTTGCCCTGCGGCCGCCGTGAATAAATGACAGAGAATAATTTTTTCCTTATGCTTGCTGTCCTTTCAAATGTCCGTGCATATCACGGGCAGACCTGAGCACACGTCCATTCGTCGGGATCTTCTATATACATTGTCTCTTTTTTTATCCATGATGTAAATGACGCAGGGGTTTTGGTCAATGACAATTCCAACGCCTCTCTTTGTCATTTCTTGTCAAGACATTGTCACGATGCTACAATATGAGCCAAGGGACAAATGAGAGCAAATTTGTCGGGCGACTCACAATATCATATATATTTATTTGTTTGAATGCACTTGAGGGGCGACCATGGAGAATAAACTGAACTTCCTGATGAATCTGACAGGTACCAAAAACAGCGTCTTAAGCAAGGCGGTCTCGTTTGATCCTTCTTATATCAGCAGGATCCGCACCGGAAAGCGAAGCATGCCGGATACCCCGCAGTTCGTTGAAGCTCTGGCTTCCTATTTTTCCCGCAATATCCGCCCCGGAGAACAGCAGGTGATCCTTGCGTCCGAGCTTTGCCCCGGAAAAGCCCTGCCGGAAGACCGTGAAGAACTGCAGATGCTTCTCTCGGCATGGCTTCATCAGAAGGAGCTGCCAAAGCCTGACAGCATCCACAGCTTTCTGAACGGCTTTGCATCCGCCGGCATGCTGGCGGCAAATGCAGCCAGGGCTGTCACGCCCGATATGTCTCCGGAGGAGCTGGCAGCAGCTATCAGAAGCCGGACGGAACAGCTGGAGACGGAGGCCGGCGGCAATCCGTATTTTTACGGCAACGAAGGCAAGCGCCGCGCTGTGGAGATCTTTCTCGGAAGACTGTGCTGCAGCAATAAAGCATACCAGCTGCTGCTCTATTCGGATGAGGAGATGTCCTGGCTATATGAAGATCCGGCTTTCGCAAAGCGCTGGGCCGCATTGCTGATCCGCCTTCTTTCCACCGGCAGCCGCATCCGCATCCCTCACAATATCACCCGGGACTCCAACGAAATGTTTGAGTCTGTCCAGAAATGGATCCCTCTTTACATGACCGGCGCGATCGAGCCCTTATATTATCCTCGCCTTCGGGACGGCGTCTACCATCGTTCCCTGTTTATTGCAAAGGATGATTCCGCTCTCATCTCCACCTCTGTCGGAAGAAATACCGACGGGATGCTCAATATTCAGATCCGCGACAGACAGGCAGTGCAGGCATTGGAGCAGGAATTCGCAAACTATACCTCTCTCTGCCTTCCCCTGATGCATATTTACAGCAAAAAGAACAGCAGGGACTGCTTCCAGGCCATGCTTCAGTACGAAAAGCAGCCCGGCGACGTTATCTTCGCCCATCCTCTGCCTGCTCTTTTCACCATGCCGCAGTCCGTCACCCAGTCGGTCCGCCTGCGATCTGCCTCCGGCTTCTTTTCCGAATACCAGGGCAAATCCTATGCAATTTTCCGGGAGCATATGCGTAAAGGGGAGCGTGTCATCGAGATCCTCAACCTGCCGAATGCAAAGGATGTAAAAGACGGACTGGTGCGTTTTCCGCTGGAAGATTTTTTTGAACTCGGCCCTGAGCCGGTTTCAGCCGCAGAGCTGAAGCTTCATCTCAAAAATGTCATCCGTCTCCTCCGGCGGGAGCCCTCCTATCAGGTGATCCTGTCGGGAATGATCCCGAAAAACATCTGCCTCTCCGCCAAGGAAAACACAGGCGCACATCTGATGAGCGCTCTTGCTCCCACTACGAACTTTGAGATCCGGGAGCACAACATGACCGCGGCCTTTTGGGAGTATCTGTGCAGGATCATGGAGGATGATAATTCCCACTCCAGAGAAGATGTGCTGCGGCAGCTGGATGCCTATATCCGCGAGCTGGATGGATGATCCGGCAGAATCATCCGTTTAGGACGGTCAAATAGGGCGCACCCGGAAAGGCGGGATGTGCCGGCCTGAAAAACACTATGTTAAATACGCCGATCTGTGATTTTGTAAATGAATATATTGCCTCCGATACAAGCCGGCTTCATATGCCGGGTCATAAGGGGGCTCCTTTTCTCGGTCCTGAAGCCATAGATATCACAGAGATCAAAGGAGCAGATGCCCTTTATGAAGCCGGCGGCATCATTGCGGAAAGCGAAAAAAACGCGTCAGAGCTCTTTGGAACATACAGGACCTTTTACTCAACGGAAGGCTCCAGCCATGTGATCCGGGCAATGCTGATGCTTGCGGGGCAATGCTTCCCCCGGCATGATAAAGCACGGCGCTTTACTGTCCTTGCCGCACGCAATGTCCATAAGGCCTTTATTCACGCCCTGGCCCTGCTGGACATGGATGTTATCTGGCTGTACCCGGAGGAAGAAAACTCCGGCTCTATCTGCAGCTGCAGGATCTCTCCGAAGCAGCTCGAAGAAAAGCTTCTTCAGTGCTGCCAGTCAGAGCATCCTGCAGACCGGGACAGTGTTCCGGACCGCTCAGGTCAGGGAACAGATGCAGCCGGATCCTTTTCCGCATGTCCCGGGCTTCCCGATGCTGTTTTCATCACCTCACCGGATTACCTCGGCAACCTTGCGGATATCCGGGATCTCTCTGAGGTCTGTGCGCGTTTCGGGCTTCCCCTTCTTGTGGACAATGCTCACGGCGCCTATCTTCACTTCCTGAAGGAGCCTCTGCATCCGATGGATCTCGGTGCCGCAATGTGCTGCGATTCCGCCCATAAAACGCTGCCGGTGCTGACCGGAGGCGCCTATCTGCATATCGGCGCAGATCCCGCTCTGAAGGTCCCGCAGATCCGGGAGCAGCTTGCCGCAGGCGCAAAGGACGCCCTCTCCCTTTTCGGTTCGAGCAGCCCGTCCTATCTGATCCTGCAGTCTCTGGATCTTTGCAACCGGTATCTTTCCTGCGGATACAAAAAAAGACTGGATGATACCATCCAGTCTGTCGATCAGCTGAAAAAAAGAATTTCCGACCTGGGGATCCCGGTGCTTAACACGGAGCCCTTAAAGCTCGTCCTTTCCCTGGCACCTTCAGGGATCAGCGGAGAATCCGCCGCGGAGCTTTTACGTAAATACAAAGCAGAGTGCGAGTTTGCCGATGCGGAGTATGTCGTTTTGATGCTCACACCGGAAAATACGAAGCAGGACTTTGAGAGGATCCTCGCTGCCTGCGCTGAGCTTTCACAACTCTTCAAAAAACGGTCCGGGCTTCCGGGCACATCCACAGATACGGGCAATGCAGACGGTAAGATGCCTGCAAATGTTCCGGCATCCTCTGTCCTGATCCGTCTCCCGGTCCTTGAAAAGGCCTGCTCCATCCGGGAAGCGGTCTTTGCTCCTGCTGAGGCCGTTCCCGCCTCCAAAGCGTCCGGACGGATCTGTGCGCTGCCGACGGTCTCCTGTCCGCCGGCCGTCCCTATCGCAGTCAGCGGAGAACGATTCAATGATGAAGCCGTAAGGCTTCTCGATGTCTATCATATCCGTACCGTTTCCGTTGTGAAGGAGTGAAAACAGGATAATTCAGCTCTCTAACTCCGGCCTTTGCGCGGACGCTTTCGAAAGGCCGATGTAACAGGCGGCAACACCCAGCACACTGACACCGCAGGCGATCCACACCGTCACGGGTACAGGCAGCATGTCATACAGGCGTCCGCCGATCAGGCTCGCTGCGATACCTCCGCAGGTCGTCATGGTATAGGCCAGGCTCTGTGCCTTGGCAGAATCCTCCTTTGCCGTATTCTCCGTCACATAGGGAACGATCGCGGACGCATAGAGCGCGAAGGACGGAGCCTGCATCGCATAAGAAGCAAACAACTGCGGAACCGTCCTGGACGCCGCGATCGCTGCAGCCTTCAAGGTGAAGAAGATAAATGCCACGCGGAGGATCTTCCGGCTGTCGGTCTTTCGGAAGATCCGGCTGTAGAACACCATCACCGGGATCTCCACTGCCGCGATGAATGCATGCAGAACACCCAGCGTGCTCGTATCTCCGCCGTCAAAACGCACAATGTTGATCAGAAAGTTATTGATCGTGTTATGGGTAAAAAACAGCAGCGCCGTACCGATCAGCAGAATGAAAAATTTCGGATCCGCTGCAATAAAGTCCTTCATGGACCGTCCTTCCTTAAATTCCTGTACGGCTTCTGCCCTTCTTCCGGCAGAGGCTTTTTTCATGGAAAGAAAAGAAAGAAACTGGAGCACTGTGACAGCAAGCCCTGCGATCGGGATCATCCTTACGCCGAGGCTTTCCGTCGTATTTCCCAGAAACAGGGATGCCGCTACAAAAGCCAGCGATCCCATGCCGCGGGAAATGCCGTAGTCTACCGTCATCCCGCTGTAAAGCGCGTCCGAATACATCTTCATATTCAGGGAATTGATGACATTCGAAAGGGCAATATAGGTCCCGAAGCCGATGGCGCTGACCGCACCCCTTACGGGGAAGAACAGCAGGACCAGGAGCACTGCGGCCTGCAGGAAAAATGCCGGCGGAAGAAGCCTTGCCGGCGTCATGTTCTCTTTACGGTCTACAAGGGAGGAAAGCTCCGGACCAAGGAAAGCGCCGACAATATTTCCGACCGCCATGATCAGCCCGAGCTCGGCGTTGGTATAGCCGATCCCCTGAAGAAAAACTGCCGCAAAGCCGTTGGAAGCGCAGTAGCTCATCCAGAACGAGGCCTGTACGGCAGAAAACTGTTTTGTGATTGAATCCTGGGTATTCATTTTATTTCGTGCTTACTCCACCCTGGGGAGCTCCTTCTGGTCATTGGTCTTGAACGGGATGCCCCGGGCCTTCATATCCGCTTCCGCAACCTTCATCATGATGGCGCATTCCATACGCTTCCTGAAGAGCTTGCAGCCGTATTCGTACACACCGTGGATATCTCCCGCCGCATGCAGCGCGTTGGCCGCGCAGCCTCCCGCGCAGTAGAGTCTCGCCCAGCACTTCTGGCATTCCTCACGGGCATAGACATTACAGGACTTGAAGCTGTCCCGGATCTCAGGATGCGTCACGCCCTGCCAGACATCTCCCATCTTATACTCGGGATCATTTACAAACTGATGGCAGGGGTAGAGATCGCCCCAGGCGGTCACTGCCATATACTCCGTTCCCGAGCCGCAGCCGGAAACCCGCTTATAGATACACGGTCCGTGCTGCAGGTCGATCATATAGTGATAGAAGGTGATCGGCTTTCCGTCCCGCTCCCGCTTAAGCATATCCTTTGCAAGGATCTCGTACTGCTCATAGAGCACCGGAAGATCCGCCTCCGTGAGGGCACAGGGATCGTCCGGGTTTGTCACCACCGGTTCCATGGATAGCTCGGTAAAGCCGAGGTCATCCGCCATGTGAAAGATATCATTCGTAAAATCGGTATTATGATGCGTAAAGGTGCCGCGCATGTAGTAGTTCTTATCGCCGCGGGCCTTTGCCAGTCTCTGGAACTTCGGGACGATCCGGTCATAGCTTCCGTTTCCGGCAAGGTCAGTGCGGAAACGGTCATTGACCTCCTTCCTTCCGTCAAGGCTTAAGACCACGTTATAGCACTCCCGGTTCGCCCATTCGATCACGTCATCGTTGATGCCGATACCGTTCGTCGTGAGCGTAAAACGGAAGTTTTTGTTATGTTGCTTCTCAATACTTCTGGCGTATTCGACGAGCTTTTTACATACATCAAAATTTACAAGCGGCTCCCCGCCGAAGAAATCGACCTCGAGGTTCCTGCGGGTACCTGAGTTTGCGATCAGGAAATCAAGCGCCTGCTTTCCGGTCTCAAAGCTCATCAGACCCTCGCCGCCCTTGAACTTGCCCTGGGCCGCAAAGCAGTAATCACAGTTCAGATTGCAGGTATGGGCGACCAGAAGACAGAGTGCCTTGACCACGGTGGAGCGCTCCTTCAAAACGCCTGCCGCGGAGCGGAACACATCCTCGGAAAAAAGCTTCCTTGACCTGATCAGCTCTTCGATGTCCGCGAAGGTCTCGGCGATCTCTTCCGAAGAAGCCTCCGGATGTTCCGCACAAAGTGCCTCCCTGGCCTTTTCCTCGGACAGTCCCTCGTCCATAAGCCTGATGGCATCGTATGCCAGTTCATCCGTGACATGCACACTCGCACTGTTCACATCGATGACAATGTTGTAGCCGTTCATCTGATACTGATGGATCATGTGATTTATCTCCGCTGAATCGTTAAGATATCTGTCTGGCAACAAGTTCAGTTTTCATCTGAAAAGCAAGCTTTCCATATGAAACCCGCCCAAATTTCAAGGGTGCTAAACAGTAACAAAACAAGAAAGAAGCCGGGACGCTGACACGTTCCGGCTGACGCATATCAAACTACGTTCCGTAAATTACTGCTCGTTATTCTCACACTGCTGGTTGGCAATGCCGCAGCTGGTCTTGCATGCGCTCTGGCAGGAAGTCTGGCACTCGCCGCAGCCGCCCTTTACTGCGCTCTGCTCCATGTCACGGGTCTCTAAAGAAATAATGTGCTTCATTTTTTATCCTCCTGAAAGTGACGGAACCGATCCGGTCCCGATGTCTTTATGTTTACAGCATCCCTATCATACCCGTATCAGGGTCTTCTTGTCAAGACTATAATGAGTTGCCCGACAAATGGGCAGTTTTCTATGAGCTACGCGCTTTCTACG